>CAMFFG010000040.1 GCA_945949655.1 uncultured Peptococcaceae bacterium | reverse complement strand
AGATCAGTCCAAGGACATTGTCAATGGGCTGCGGCGCAGCTTGCAGCAGGCCGGCGTAGATGTGTGGCTCAATGCCACAGTGAAGGAACTGCTGCTGGAAGATGGCCGTGCTGTCGGCGTGCAGCTCCTCAATGGCCGTAAACTGTCGGCAGATTGTGTTATTGTGGCTACCGGCGGTGCTTCTTATCCTGGCACTGGATCCACCGGCGATGGATATCATTTTGCCCGCAAAGCAGGGCACACCATTGTTTCGCTGCGCCCGTCGCTGATTCCGCTGGAATGCGCGGAAGGTTATGTAAAAGCGTTGCAGGGACTGAGTCTGAAAAACGTGACATTCACCATTGAAACGGCACAGGGCAAGCAGCTGGTGCAGGAATTTGGCGAGATGCTGTTCACCCATTTCGGTGTTTCCGGCCCTATTGTGCTTTCTGCCAGCTACAAAGCGGTGGATTACTGGCAGAAACACAAGGAGCCTTTGAATGCTGTTGTGGACTTTAAACCGGCGCTGAGCCGCGAAAAGCTGGATGCCCGTCTGTTGCGGGAGATCGAAGAACAAAAAAAGAAACAGCTGAAAAACAGTCTGCATACCCTGATGCCCAGTAAGCTGATTCCGGTGTTCCTGCAGCGCTGCGGGATCTCGCCGGAAAAAGCCATGCACCAGATTACCAGAGAAGAACGGCAGCGTATGGTGGAGCTGTTAAAAAATTTCCGCTTTACGCTGACGAAAGCCCGGCCGCTGGAAGAAGCCATTGTGACAGCTGGCGGTGTCAGTGTAAAGGAAGTATTTCCAAAAACTATGGAGAGCAAACTGGCAGCAGGCCTGTATTTTACCGGAGAAGTGCTGGATATTGACGGAATGACTGGCGGATTTAATCTGCAGGCGGCCTTTTCTACCGGATATTTGGCCGGGATTGCTTGCGCAAATGATGATTCTGCATTAAAATAAGGATAATAACCAAAAATGAGGTGAAAATATGACCTACGGTAGTAAAAAGATTGCCAGAACGGCGTTACGTATGGCATTGACAGAAACCCGGGAGGAAGAAAGTCAGGAAAAAAAGAAAAATGCTGCACAGGGGATCAAAACGGCGGCAGTTGACTTTGGCGGAGAATATCTTTCCTCCATCAATAAAATTGTGGAACATGCCATTGTAGCTGGCAAGCGGGAAGGAATCATCGGCGATACCCATTCGGAGGAAGGCGCCATCGCCGGCGCTACCCGGGAAGCGTTGTCACAGATCCAGAACAAAGCCATCGGGCTTAATGTAGGCGGCAAGCTGGGGATCGCCCGCTATCAGGATCATTTAAGCATTGCAGTATTTCTGGGCGTGGGTCTTTTGCATCTGGATGAAGTGGCAGTGGGACTGGCCCACCGTACCATATCCTGAGTGAGGTGCTGGCAGTGAAGAACACATTACAGATTGCCATCGACGGTCCTGCCGGAGCAGGCAAAAGCTCGGTGGCCAAGGTGCTGGCGAAACGGCTTAATTGTATTTATCTGGACACTGGTGCCATGTATCGGGCTGTTACCTGGCTGGCCATGCAGCAGCAGGTTCCTTTTGATGATCTGACAGGGATGGATCAGCTTTTGAAAAATCTGCAGCTGGAATTTAGAGAAGAAGACGGCGTGCAGCATCTGTACTGCAACGGCATGGATGTGACCGAGGCCATCCGTTCCACCGAAGTGTCGGCCAATGTGTCGGCGGTGGCTATGATTCCGCTGGTGCGGGAAGCCATGGTGGCACAGCAGCAGAAAATTGCCGCTGACTGCGATGTTCTGATGGACGGGCGGGATATCGGGACAACGGTGCTGCCCGATGCGCGCTATAAATTTTTTCTGACTGCTTCTCTGGAAGAACGGGCCCGCCGTCGTTACCTGGAACTGCAGCAGAAGGGCGTATCAGTGGATCTGGAACAGCTGCAGCGGGATATCGCACTGCGGGATCAGAAAGATTCCCAGCGGGAGGTATCGCCGCTGGTGCAGGCGCCCGATGCGGAACTGATCGATACCAGCCATATGACATTTGATGAGGTCGTCGAAAAACTTTTTCACAAGATTGCAAAATAACTATTTCACTTCCTGCGTTTATCCGTTATAATAATAGGGTAAGTGATTTATTTTGATAAAGGAGCTGATGGAGTGAACTTTCAGATAGCTCCCCATGCAGGTTTCTGTTTTGGTGTGAAAATGGCCATCCAAAAGGGTGAGGAACTGGTCAGAAGCGGGCATGTGCCGATTGCCACATTAGGCCCTCTGATTCACAATCCACAGGAGGTAAAACGGCTGGAAAGCTTAGGCATCTATGCGCGGGATACCTTCGAAGAGATTCGGGAGAAGACCGTGATCATTCGCACGCACGGTGTTGCGCCCTCCGTTTATGAAGAAGCCGAAAAACGGGGGCTAACGCTTTATGACTGCACCTGTCCTTTTGTAAATAAAGTACAGAAGATTGCACACGAACACAGTCAGAACGGATATCTTGTACTGATTCTGGGAAATCGCGACCATCCTGAGGTTCAGGGAATTCTTGGCTGGGCGGGGGAAAACGGTGTTGCATTTCAGAACATCGCTGAACTGGAACAGCTGGAACTGAGGGGGCGCAAAGTATGTCTGGTATCACAGACGACCGAAAATCTGGAGCGCTTTGAGCAGGCTGTACAAGCGTTACAGCAGTATGAGATCGGTGAGCTGGCTGTCTTTAACACGATCTGCTCTGCGACCAGGGAGCGGCAGAATGCTGCGCTGGAACTGGCCGAAACAGTAGATTTTATGCTGGTGATTGGTGGCCTGAACAGCGCCAATACACAAAAACTGGCAAACATATGTCGGCAGAGTGGCTGTCGAACAGAACATATCGAATCAGTTGACGAAATCGATCTGCATTGGTTTGATCATGTAAAAAATGTGGGAATAACAGCAGGCGCCTCGACGCCTGACTGGATTATTAGGGAGGTTACTTTAAAAATGGAAGAAACAATGACAATGGAGCAGGGCTTGGAAAACTATGGTATTCTGGGGGAAGTCGGCAGACACGATATCGTGACTGGTACTGTAGTAAAAATTGATACCGATGAAGTCCTGGTTGATATCGGTGGCAAATCGGAAGGGATCATCCCAATCCGTGAACTGAGCTTCACCAAAAATGTAAAACCAGAAGATGTTGTAAAAGTTGGCGATGAAATTCGCGTTATGGTAATCAAAGAAGAAAACAGCGAAGGCAATGTGCTGCTGTCCAAAAAACGGGTAGACCAGGCTGACGCTATGGAAAAACTGGAAGAAATCTATAAAGAGGGCAAAACCATCGAAGCTCCGGTTGTAGATGTGGTAAAAGGCGGCGTAATCGTAGATATCGGAACCAGAGGTTTTGTGCCAGCTTCCCGTCTGGATATCAAATACATCGAAGACATCAAATCTTTTGTAGGACAGACCCTGTCGTTCAAAATTATCAAATTTGAACCGGAAGCAAGAAAAATCGTGCTGTCCCGTCGTGAAATCCTGGAAGAAGAAGAAAAAGCACGCAAAGAGCAGCTGTGGGCTTCCATCGAAGAAGGTCAGACCAGAAAAGGTATCGTTCGCCGTCTGGCAGCGTTTGGCGCTTTCGTGGACTTAGGCGGCGTGGATGGTCTGCTGCATGTTTCCGAAATGGGCTGGGGCCGTGTGAAAAATCCTGGCGATGTAGTAAAAGTTGGTCAGGAAATCGAAGTATATGTACTGGCTGTTGACCGCGAAAAAGAAAAAATTTCTCTGGGTCTGAAACAGCTGATCGCCAACCCATGGGATACTGCTGCTGAAAAATATGCAGTGGGCAATATTGTGACCGGTAAAGTGGTACGCATTGTACCGTTTGGTGCATTTGTAATGCTGGAAGATGGCGTAGACGGTCTGGTTCATATTTCTCAGATCGCATGGGAACGGGTAGAAAAAGTGGAAGATGCCCTGCAGATCGGTCAGGAAATCAGCGCAAAAGTGCTGGAACTGGATGTTGAAAACAAAAAAATCAGCTTGAGCATCAAACAGACCACAGAAAAACCGGCCAAAGAAGCTCCGGCTCCATCTGTGGAAGCTGCAGAAGAAAAACCAGAAGAAGAAATCCCGGTTGTACAGGAAGAAATGGGCAGCACCATCGGTGATGTATTCAACAACTAAGGTTTTCTGAGATCAGAAACTCAATAACGCTATCTATTGTCAGGTAGCGTTATTCTTTTTATAACGGCACGGGGAGGTGCGGCATGCAAAAGTCCAATATTCTGCTGGTAGACGATTATGAAGTGAATCTGGAGCTTCTGGAAGCCTATCTGGAGCTGAGTGGGATTCCTATGCAGATTTATCGCGCTTATAATTGTGCCGAGGCTTATGCCTGCGTGGAAAAAGTCAGTCTGGATCTGATCCTGCTGGATGTGATGCTGCCGGATGGTTCCGGCTATGATGTGTGCCGCAGTCTGAAAGGTTTTTATGCCTATCAGAGCATACCCATCATTATTCTGACAGCGCTGAACGACAAACAGAGTATGCTGGAGGGGCTGCAGGCCGGCGCTGATGAATTTCTGACCAAGCCGGTAGACAGCCATGAGCTGATTCTGCGGGTCAAAAATCTGCTCAAAATGAAAGCCATTGCCAACGATCTGGACCAGCGATACAGTCAGCTGCACCGGGAACTGGTCATCGCCACTGAGCTGCAGAAAAGTTTTCTGCCTCGCACAGTACCCGCCTATGATGGCGTGCATCTGGAGGTACTGTACCGGCCCAGCAGTTACATCGGCGGTGATTTTTACGATTTTATACAGATCGATGACGATCATCTTGGCATTTTGATCTGTGATGTGAAGGGGCACGGCGTAGCTTCCGCTATGATCACGGCTACCATTAAATTTCAGATGTATGACCTGCGGCAGTATTATCGGCTGCCGGACCAGCTGCTGGGTCATCTGAATGACCGGCTGGAACAGTTTTTCAGCAGTACAGCCAATGATTATTTTGTCACAGCAGTGTACGGTGTGCTGGATCTGGAACGGAATCGGTTTTTTTACAGCAATGCGGGTCACAGCAGTCCTTATCTTTGCGGCACGGAGAGCCTGGTATCTCTTGAAAACCAGCAGGGATTGCCGCTTGGCATTCTGCCGGGCATGGTTTATGACTGTCAGCAGGTGGTGCTGCAGCAGGGACAGGAACTGTTTCTGTATACCGACGGCATTTTTGAAATTGCGCTGCGGGGAAAAGCAGCAAAAAGCTGCAGCAGTCTGATGGACTTTTTTGATGGAGCGGAGCTTCCCATTGGCCTTGCACAGGTACATCAGCTGCAGCAGGAGATCAGACAGTATACGGGCAGTCATCAGATTGCCGATGATGTGAACTATATTGTGGTACGAATCGAGGAACAGGAGGAAGCATAATGTGTCAGGTTCATCTGGAAAAGAACGCCCACTGTGTGACGGCCGCCATAAGTGGAGAATTTATTCTTGGCTGTACCAGTGAGATCAAAGAAAAAGTGAAAAATTATATGGAAAGCAGCCAGCAGTATCATGTGATCATCGATCTTTCGCAGGTCAGCTTCATCGATTCTTCCGGGTTGGGCGCACTGATTGCCTGGTTTAAGATGGTCAATCAGCATCAGGGACGCATCGTGTTCTGCGGGCTGACCGACCATGTGCGCAAAATCATCGGTTATGCCAAACTGGATAAAATTTTCACCATTGTGGACACTATGGAGGAAGCAGAGAAGGCTTTAAACGCATAAGCAATATCACAACATACACAACATAAAAGCAAAGCATTTGCCACAGACGGGCAGATGCTTTTTTCTTGCCGCATAACCGATCCGGCTGCGTGCAGAATAAAAGGATGGACATAACTTGTTTCCCTTGCTCATACAATAACAACATAGTTTGAGGAGGGATTGGCAATGAGAGTTTATTTTTTTCCAAAGTGGCTGATCCAGGCAGTGCTGGTCGGCTTATGCTGCCTGCTGGCTGCCAGTCTGCTGTGGCTGTTTTTTTCCGGCGGCGAGGCTACTGTAATGGCAGATCCGGTATATCAGGGTCAGACTACAGAACAAAAGGTGGCCTTAACCATTAATGTGGACTGGGGCGAAGACGTATTGCCGGAAATGCTGGACGTACTGGAGCAGGCTGATGTAAAAGCTACTTTTTTTATCACCGGCCGTTTTGCGGAGAATTTTCCGGAGCTGGTGCAGCAGATCGCTGCGGCAGGCCATGAGATCGGCAATCACGGCTATAAACATCCCCATCCGGATCAGCTGAGTGTGGAACAGAATCAGAAAGATATCACCCAGAGTGAGACCATCCTGGAAAAACTGATCGGTCAGAAACCAGTGCTGTATGCGCCGCCTTACGGAGAACACGGTCAGACCTGTTTACAGGCGGCAGAACAGTGCGGTTATACAACTATTCTCTGGACTGCGGATACGGTGGACTGGGAGGAACCTGCGCCTTCTCATGACACACTGGTGCAGCGGGTCACCGGTGATAAACTGGGCTGCGGCGCTATTATCCTGATGCATCCCAAATCCCATACAGTGGAAGCACTGCCCGATATCATCGGCACCATAAAAGCCAAAGGCTATCAGTGTGTAAAGGTGTCTGAGGTATTATGAAAATAAAAACAGGAATACAGATTATTTGCACCTGCCTTCTGTGCGCCATGGCAACTCCGGCCCAGGCAGACGTGGTACCGGCTATCACCGCTGAGGCGGCAGTGGTGATGGATCTGGACAGTGGAGGAGTGTTATATGGAAAAAATGAACATCAGCGCCGTCCGCCGGCCAGCCTGACCAAAGTGATGACCGGCTATCTGGCTGTAAAACAGCAGAATCTGCAGCAGGTAGTGACTGTATCAAAGCAGGCGGCGGGTACAGGTGAGTCATCACTGAATTTAAAAGCCGGAGATCAGCTGACCTTTGAAAATCTGCTGTATGGTGCGCTGCTGAAATCGGCCAACGATGCCTGCGTGGCACTGGCTGAACAGATGGCCGGCAGTGAGGCGGTGTTTGTGCACAATATGAATCTGCAGGCCTGTCTGCTGGGCTGCAGCAACACCAACTTCTGCAATTCCAATGGCCTGCCGGCAGAAAAGCATTACTCCTCCGCCTATGATCTGGCTGTGATGACCCGGGCTGCCATGCAGCAGGAGACCTTTGCCAATATCGTGCAGCAGCAGCAGTACCGGGTGCGCTGGGTGGACGGGCGGCAGCTATTGGTGCACAATACCAACCGGCTGCTGCGGGAATATCCCGGCGCCATCGGGGTGAAAACCGGCACCACCAACGAGGCGGGGCAATGTCTGATCGCGGTGGCACAAAAAGAAGGGAAACGCATCATTGTTGTGGTATTGAAAAGTAAGAATCGTTTTTATGATGCCGAGGCGCTGCTGGATTATGGCTTGTCAGCGCAGCGCCGGTCGGTTATACTGAGCAATAGAGAACAAAGCGATAGATTGGCGGCTTCGGCGATGGGGCTGGTCGCTGCCGGATTTTGATCAGTTGAGGTGCAGGTATGCAAAGTTTAAATTATGAAATCACAACACTGGATAACGGAATTCGTGTCATCACGGAAACAGTAAATCATGTACAGTTTATGTCTATGGGCTTCTGGGTCGGTGTGGGTTCCCGCTACGAGACAGAACAGCAGTGGGGCATTACTCATTTTATCGAGCACATGCTGTTTAAGGGAACAGAACGGCGCACCGCCGAACAGATCTCCAGCGAGGTGGATGCCGTAGGCGGGCAGCTTAATGCGTTTACCAGCAAGGAGAACACCTGCTATTACATTAAGACGCTGACCGAGGATTTTCCCCTTGCTATGGATGTGCTGTCCGATATGTTTCTGCACAGTCGTTTTTCCAATGAGGAGATCGCCAAAGAACGGGAAGTCATTATAGAGGAAATCAAGATGTATGAAGATACACCGGATGATCAGGTGCATGATCTGCTGGCAGCCAATCTGTGGCCGCAGCACCCGCTGGGGCGGGCTATTTTAGGCACCGAGGAGAGCATTGCCGCTTTTGACCACGACATGCTGAAAGATTACATGAAGCAGTACTATACTGGCAGTAATATTGTGGTGTCGGTGGTGGGCAATATTGATCACGCGCAGGTGGTAGAAGCCGTAAAGGCGGCGCTGGGTGCTATTCCCAAAGGCCAGAAGAACACATACCCGCTGGCAGGCAGAGCGGAAGCAGGCGTACACTGCTACTATAAAGACATTGCCAAGAGCCAGATCTGCGTAGCGGTACCTGGTGTGGCCAAAGAAGACGACCGGCTGTTTCCGTTGAGTATTCTGAATACCTATCTGGGCGGCGGTATGAGCTCCCGCCTGGTAAAAAAGATTCGGGAAGAGGAAGGGCTGGCTTATTCGGTGTACGCTTACAATGGATCCTACACAGATACCGGTGCTTTTGTGATTGCGGTGGGAACCCGCCCGGAAAACTGCCAGCGGGTAGTCG
>CAMFFG010000039.1 GCA_945949655.1 uncultured Peptococcaceae bacterium | reverse complement strand
AATGGTCCGCTGCATTTCCAGCTGCTGTGGCCGGTGCTGATAAGATTCGGTGGCCTGTGCCATCAGACCGCCCGGTTCAAAAAACTGTTCCATCTGCTGGAACGACAGCAGAGGCCGTTTGCCGTAAACAGGCGTCACTTTCTCAGATGCAGGATAGATTTTGCCGATCTCGGCATGGGCCACAATATCACGCTGGATGGACTGCAGCAGTGTTGTCAGACCGCAGTCTGTATCCTTAAAGATGGATACGATAGCGGAGATGGTGTTTGGGTCCAGCTGACAGGCAATGTCGGTCAGCTTCAGCAACACCTGCGCTGTGATATCAGCATCCTGCAGGGCCCGGTGAAAGCCCTGGCCCTCAATGCCCAGCGCACTGGCAATGCTGATCAGCTTGTAACTGGTCAGCGTAGGGGTGAAAATTTTGGCCATATCGTGGGTGTCTACCCATGGATTGGGCAGTATCCGCCCCAGATGATGCTCCAGCATACCGCGGTCAAAGCTGACATTGTGGGCTACCAGCGTGTAATCCCCTATAAAGTCCAGCACGGCAGGCTCCATATCTTCCCAGTAGGGCTGGTCTTCTACCATGGCATCATCAATACCGGTCAGCTGGGTGATGGTTTCGGGAATGGCATTTTTCGGTTTTACCAGCTGACTGTAGCGATCGGCGATCTGCCCGTCGATCACCTTCACCATACCGATTTCAATAATCTCGGCGTTTTCGTCCAGACCGGTGGTTTCTGTATCCAGACAGACAAATGATAGTTTCAGCAAGGGAGATCCCCCTCCGTTCTTACAGCTGCCAGCTGCTGAGATATTCCTGCTGCTCTGCGGTTAACGTGTCAATGGTAATGTTCAAAGCCTGCAGCTTGATCCGTGCCACCCGTTCATCAATTTCCTTGGGAACGGAATGAACCGTTGCTTCCAGCCCTGGATGATTTACCACATATTCCAGAGACAGCGCCTGCAGTGCAAAGGTCAGGTCCATAATTTCCGCCGGATGTCCGTCGCCGGCAGCCAGATTGACCAGACGGCCTTCTCCCAGCAGATACACTTTGCGGCCATCAGCGAAATGAAACTCTTCAATGTTTGGTTTGGTCTGCGCATGTTTTACACTCAGCCGATTCAGCGCTTCCTTGTCGATCTCCACATCAAAGTGACCGGCGTTGGCCAGAATGGCCTTGTTTTTCATCACCTTGAAATGTTCCTCGGTGATCACTTTTTTGTCGCCGGTTACGGTGACAAAATAATCGCCCAGTGGTGCAGCATCCACCATCTTCATGACCTGGAATCCGTCCATGATGGCTTCAATGGCTTTGATGGGGTCTACTTCGGTCACAATGACCTTGGCGCCCAGCCCTTTGGCCCGCATAGCGGCCCCTTTCCCGCACCAGCCGTAGCCAGCCACTACAACAGTCTTACCGGCCACCACCAGATTGGTGGTGCGCATGATGGCGTCCCAGGCCGACTGTCCGGTGCCGTAACGGTTGTCAAAGAAATATTTGGTAAGCGCGTCGTTGACAGCGATCATAGGAATTTTCAGTGCGCCGTCTTTGGCCATGGAACGCAGACGAATGATACCGGTGGTGGTTTCTTCGGCGCCGCCCAGAATATCCTGCAGCATTTCCGGATACTTGCTGTGGAACAGCGAAGTCAGGTCGCCGCCATCGTCAATGAACAGGTCTGGTTTGGTGTGGATCAGCGCATCAATATGGCCAAAATATTCTTCTTCTGTAGCACCATGCCAGGCAAAAGCCGTCACACCGCTGTTAACCAGCGCAGCTACCACATCATCCTGTGTAGACAATGGATTGCTGGCTGCCACCGAAACCTGTGCACCGCCAGCCTGAATAACCAGCGCCAGATAAGCAGTCTTTGCTTCCAGATGCAGGCAGATGGCTACCTTTTTTCCGGCAAAAGGCTGGGTACGGCGGAATTCTTCCTCCAGCTGATTTAAAATGGGCATGTGATTTTTTACCCAGTTGATTTTATCATGACCCTGCGGTGCCAGAGCCAGATCTCTGATTTGACTTTCCATATCATATCCTCCTCAAACATACATGGTATGCAATGGTATTATTTATTTGTGGTCTGTGTCATTGTAGTAATTAATCTATTATAAAAGATAACAGGGGGAAAAGACAAGGCTTTTTCTGTAATAGAATCATAAGTTGGATTGGACAGGTCTGGGCTTATCTGCAGAGCCAGGGTGCTGTGTGACAACATTTTTGTAAACTGCAGCAGAAAATAATGTGTTGAACAAACAGAAAAGCAGACTGTTCCCTACCCTGATGGGCTGACAGTCTGCTTCTGCTTTCAGCGATCTGCTGGCGGTTGCGCTTCTGTATCTGACCTGGTATCTGGTTCCGGTACAGCGTCCATCTGCTTTTTGATGGGAACCATCACCTGTTCTTCCTCGGGCAGCATCAGTGGAGCCCACAGCGTGGTGGTAACCGCGTGCAGCATCCGCTCTTTTAGGGTAGGGTTCATAGCTTCCAGACGGGATATCTCTTCTTTCATGCTATGCCGTTTTGTGATACCGTCAGCGGGACAGTTGTTGGGCACGACCGGCAGCTCCAGTTTGCGGGCGATAGAGATAATATCCTTCTCGTATACATAGATCATGGGCCGGATCACGGTGATATCCGCCCGTGTCAGATAGGTGCGGGGCGCAAAGGTATGCATCCGCCCTTCAAAGACCAGGCTCATCAGAAATGTTTCCAGCGCGTCATCCAGGTGATGGCCCAGCGCTACCTTGTTGCAGCCCAGTTGTCTGGCAATATTGTTGATGGCGCCGCGGCGCATGTTGGCGCACAGCGAGCAGGGGTTGGATTCCTTGCGTTCCTCGTAGACGATACGGCCGATCTGCGTTTTTTCCAGATGATAAGGGATCCCCAGCTCCCGGCAGTACTGACCGACCAGTTCGTAATCGTTGTCCCAGCCTACATCCAGCGAGATGCCCTGCAGCTCAAAG
Source organism: uncultured Peptococcaceae bacterium (assembly GCA_945949655.1). Lineage (GTDB taxonomy): Bacteria > Bacillota > Peptococcia > Peptococcales > Peptococcaceae > UBA7185. The sequence goes on along the minus strand of CAMFFG010000039.1, from coordinate 5,491 downwards.
GGAATGGGCAACGTCTTTTGCAGCACCGACAGCGCGTACAGCATAACGGTGCTGTCTTTGCCGCCGGATAAGCCCACTGCAATTCTGTCATAGGGCTGGATCAGTCCATATTCTCTGCTGGCGCGGCGTATTTTTGCCAGCAAAGGCTTGTTGTATTTTCTCCACATGGGTGAAACTCCTTTCCAAGAGATCGATATCGATGTTTTCTATAAACCTAGTAAATTACTACGATATTTAATTATAAAGGAAACAAGCAAAAAAAGCAAAATAATTATAGTTGTTCTACAAAAAAGATGTTATAATATAACACATATATGAAAATGATTAAGAGTCAGGCAAAAACAGAAGCGAATATAGGGAGTGCAGAACGTTATGTTAAAATTGATCGATGGAAAACAGCTGGCGCAGAAACGCCGGGAAGAGATTCGTCAGACTGTAGAACAGTTAAAAAGCAGAGGAATCGTGCCAGGGCTGGCCGTGATTCTGGTGGGAGAAGATCCGGCTTCTCAGGTGTATGTGCGCAATAAAGAAAAAGCCTGCCAGGAGGTCGGCTTCTATTCGGAGGTCTATCGTCTGCCGGAGACGACCAGCCAGGAGGAACTACTGCAGCTGATCGATGACCTGAACCGGAACGATGCCATTCATGGTCTGCTGGTGCAGCTGCCGGTACCGGCCCATATTGATGAAAAAGCAGTGATTCATGCCATCAGTCCCAAAAAGGATGTGGATGGTTTTCTGCCGCAGAATCTGGGCTCTCTGCTGATTGGAGAACCGGCCTTTGAACCGTGCACGCCCAAAGGCTGCATCGATCTGATCAAACAGACCGGTGTGGATATTGCAGGGAAAAAGGCCGTTGTAGTGGGCCGCAGCAATATTGTAGGGAAACCGGTGGCTATGATGCTGCTGCGGGAAAACGCCACCGTGACCATCTGCCATTCTAAAACAAAAAATCTGAAAGAAGAACTGCTGTCTGCCGACATCGTCGTGGCAGCAGTGGGCAAATCTAATTTTATCACCGGCGATATGATCAAAGACGGCGCCATCGTGATCGATGTGGGAATGAACCGGCTGGAAAACGGCAAGCTGACCGGCGATGTGGACCGGGCCAGTCTGGAAGACCGTGACTGCTGGTTGACACCCGTGCCGGGCGGCGTGGGGCCAATGACCATCACCATGCTGATGAAGAACACTCTGGAAAGTGCAATGCGTTAGGAGGAATGCACATGGAACCGCAGAGAGCAGAACTGGATCAGGAGATTCTTCTGATCTGTGAGGATATCGAGCAATGTCTGAAACGGGCGGAGCAGCTACCGGATTATAATGATAGCTCGTCCTATTACTGCCGTCTGACTACATTACAGGAGAAAATCGCCACTGAAAGACGCCTGCAGGAAGAGATCAGTCTCCCCTGCCGGCTGCTGCTGGAGCATTTTTCTCTGTTTCTGGGCAAGTGGGATTACAGCATCGGCTGCCGCTACGGGCAGGTGCAGCGGGGACGCGGTATGCTGTCGGACATCCGTGTTGGTCAGTGGGGAAATGTCAGTCTGATCATTGATGGCTTGGAAGTTACCTGGCGGGATGCCGATTACAACTATATGTTTTATCCCGACAAAGTGATCCTGCGGCCAAAAGCTGCCGGAAAAACCGATATTTATCTGTATTTCAGCTACGCCTTTAAGTATGGCAATGTTTTGTCCCGCTTTGCCGATGCAGCCAGTGACCCGCAGACGATCTACTGGCATCAGGAGCTGCAGGAGATCACAGCAGCCAGCGCGGAACGCTGAGCGCAGGCAGTCCAAACAGACAGGGGGGCCGGTATGCAGAAACTATGGATCACATTACTGCTGTGCTGTCTGTTATTTGCCGGCCTGCTTAGCGGCTGCGGCGGAGAAGCGCCGGCAGAGACAGAACAGGATATGGTTGCAGAGGAAGAACCACGGATCGAGGCAGGCATCGATGTCTCCGGTACGGTCGTGAAAGCTGCCGGGAAATCCATCGATCTGTCGGAAAAAAACCAGTATATTCGTGCGGTGGCACGCTGCCGCTGGCTGGAAAAAAACAAGCTTGCCATTGAGTGCACCACCAGCAGCGGACGGGGACAGGACCTGTATCTAGCCGTTTACGATGTGGTGCGGGATATCTATGTGTACGAGCAGTACGGCAAGCAGTTTATCTGGCAGAACGATGATCTGGACACGCTGATCTATGTGGTGGATTACTCCGAAGCAGATGAACCTTCTCAGGTGCGCAACAAAAATGATGTTGTGCTGTATGAGTCCGGCAGTCAGGAACAGATTGCCAATGTATCCTATGTGCCGAAAGGCATTAAGGTTGAGCTGACAGATCTGCACGGCAGCAATCCGCGCCAGATCGTGGTGGAAGCGGCCAGTTAAACAGAGCACTGGGTAGAAATAAATATGTTACAACAAAAAGCCGATCGTTCTCAGGAAAAAACGACCGGTTTTTTGTAATAAAAAAATATTAATATAATGCATAAAAATACATGTTCTGGAAAATGTATATTGTATAATGCGCAAATTATGCAGAATTATCATTACATTTTTTAGACAAATGTGCTATAATAGCTGCAATACTTCGGAACTTTAACATATAAAAGTGTTAGAAGACAGGATGGTATTTTGGTAGTATGGCAGGAAGGGATGAATATGGACATAACGATTGACACAAAAATGGTGACCCTCTTGGGCACGCCATTGGGTCAGTCCTATGCGGCCAGAATGCAGAACAGAGGTTATGCGGCTGCGGGGCTGAACATGTTGTATTTTTACACAGAACTGGATCAGGCACATCTGGGCGATGTGGTCAACGGCATCCGATACATGAATTTTGCCGGGTTTGCGGTCACAAAGCCGAACAAGGTAGCGGTGTTAAAGTATCTGGATGAGCTGGATCCATTCTGCAGAAAGATGGGTAGTTGTAATACGGTAGTAAAAACGAAGGACGGCAGGTTAATTGGATATAATACAGATGGGTCCGGTTTTTACAGGTCACTGACGGAGGAAGGGCAGATTAATGTTGCGGAGAGCACATGTTTCTGTATCGGCAGTGGCGGCGTAGGCCGGGCCATTTGTTCTATTTTAGCCTATCACCACGCTCCAAAAATTTATATCACAGACATCGTTGCCGATGCAGCGGAACGATTGGTACAGGATATCAATGCCAATTTTGCGCCGGTGGCGGAAGTGGTCGCCTATGGGGACTACAGTAAAGTCAAAGATTGTGATGTGGTCATCAATGCCAGCGGGATCGGCATGGGAAACACGGTGGGTCAGACACCGCTGCCGGAAGATTATATTCAGCCGCATCAGTTTTACTTTGATGCCTGCTATAATCCGGCAAAGACACAGTTTTTGCTGAACGCCGAACAAAAACAATGCCGTATCTTAAACGGGTTGGGCATGTCGCTGTATCAGGGCACGGCACAGATCGAGTTGTGGACCGGCAAACCGGCTCCGGTGGAAGCCATGCGCGATGAACTGATGCAGATTCTGGCGGAACAGGCCCAGTCTGTAGCCCGGTGAAATCTGTGATCCTATTTGAGAGGGAGATGGTCCTATGAAAATTTTGCGATGGCTGGACGCCCATTTTGAGGAAGTGTTGCTGGCCATATTACTCATCGTGATCGCCTGTGTCAGTTTTTTGCAGGTGGTCATTCGGAAAGTTCCGTTTATTCCAGCACTGACCTGGGCGGAGGAATTCTGCCGGTTTTGCTGGGTATGGAGTGTCTTTTTGTCGTTGCCCTATACGCTGCGCATGAGCAACATGCTGCGGGTAACGGCTCTGCTGGACATTCTGCCGGAAAAAATTATGAAAGTACTGAATATTTCTGTCTATGCCATTACCACCATATGTATGGCCGTGCTGGCCTTCTATTCGGTGGTCGTGGTGGGGGATATTTACAAAAGCCACGAATTGTCTCCGGCTATGCTGTGGCCCATGTGGGCGGTATACAGCGTTATGATTTTCGGCTTTGTGCTGGCCGTTGTGCGCGGGATCCAGCAGGTGTGCATCCACACCATGCATTTCCACGACAAAGAGCTGAACACGGCAGAGCAGACCATGATGGATGCCAAGTATGAAACCATGAATGCAAAAGGGGGCGATGTATAATGGCAGCACTGTTGGTATTTGCTGTATTTTTGATTGCCATTGTCTTGTCGGTCCCGATTGGGGTCAGCATGGTGCTTGGCGCCTCTGCTCCTATTTTGCTGCTGGAAAAGGGCGGCTCCATGATGCAGCTGCTGAACAACACCTTTTCCGGTGCCAACTCCACGCCCATTCTGGCTGTGCCGCTGTTTATTCTGGGCGGCGTGATCATGGCCAAGGGTGGTATATCCAAAAAGCTGTTTAACTTTTTTGCTTACTTTGTAGGCAAACTACCTGGCGGTCTGCCCTGTGCGGCCATCCTGACCTGCCTGTTTTACGGCGCTATTTCCGGTTCCGGCCCGGCCACGACGGCGGCGGTGGGTTCCATGTGTATCCCCTTTCTGGCGGAGCTGGGCTACGATAAAAAATGGACGGCCGGTCTGGTAGCAGTGGCCGGCGGGTTGGGTGTCATTATCCCGCCATCCATTCCCTTTGTGCTGTACTCGCTGGCAACCGGTGTATCTACCGGTGATCTGTTTCTGGGCGGCATTCTGCCCGGGATCCTGATCGGCTTGTTTTTGATGATTTATTGCGTGGTGCACTGTATACGGCACGGGGAGGACAAAGAACAGATCCACGCCCGCGTGGCAGAACTGCGCTCCGGCGGTGTGATGGGCTTTATCCGGCTGTTTCTGGACAGCTTCTGGGCGCTGTTGTGCCCTATCATCGTGCTGGGCGGCATCTATACCGGCTTTTTTACACCCACAGAGGCTGCCACCGTATCGGTATTTTATGCCCTGTTTGTGTCGCTGTTAATCTATCGCACCATTCGCGTGAAAGAAATTTTCGCTTTCTTGAGCGAATCCATTAAAACCTATGCCGGTCTGGCCTTTGTGCTGGCCTTTGCCACTGCCTTTGGCCGGGTGCTGTCGCTGACAAAAGCCACAAAAGTGGTGGAAACATTTATTCTCGCCAACTTCCATTCCAGCTTCACTGCGCTGACAGCGCTGGTATTCATTTTCCTGCTGCTGGGTATGGTGATGGATACCGGTCCAGCTATTATCATTCTGGCGCCCATCCTGCTGCCAGCCATGCAGGCGCTGGGCGTGGATCCGGTACACTTTGGCGTGATTCTGGTATGCTGCCTGTCCATCGGGCTGGCCACACCGCCCTTTGGATTGGACCTGTTTGTGGCGGGCAACATTGCCGAGGAAAAGCCCATGGTCATTGCGCGCAGGGCGGTGCCCTTTATTGTGGCTTTTCTGATGGCGCTGGCATTGATCGTATATGTAGAATGGTTTTCTGTGTTTCTTCCGAATCTGCTGTGATTCGTGAGATAAAATTAACATTTATTTAGGGGGCAAAAACTCATGAAGAAAAAATT
>CAMFFG010000038.1 GCA_945949655.1 uncultured Peptococcaceae bacterium | reverse complement strand
CGATGATTTCGCGCATGTTGCCTTCCAGAACATCCTTGGCCAGCCCCTTGATCTGATCCGCATTGTAATGCAGGAGCTGTTCTGCCGCCAGGGTCTCACCTTCGGCTTTTTGCAGCTTTTGTTGCAGTGCAGCTGTTTCCGCCTGCTGTGCTGCAACTTCACCGCGCAGCCGCCTGATCTGTTCCACCGTGTTTTCCAACAGCTGTGTGTTGGCCTGAATGGTGTTGTTGCGCCGTTCCAGCTGATTCTGCAGCTCGTAGAAAGCCTGCTGCTGCTCCTGAAATACCGTTTCCTGCTGCTGAAAAGCCAGCCGCAGTTCGGCCAGTTCTGCTTCCTGCCCTGCCAAACCGGCCGCCTGCCGGGCCATTTCATCCTCCAATTGCTGTTTTTTCCCCTGCAGATTTTTTTCCCGCAGCTGGTTTTCGGCGATATCGTGTACCTCCAGGGACAGTTCCAGCCGATCCAGTTCTTCTTTTCCTGTTTTATACTGCAACGCCTTTTCAGCCTGTTCGCCCAGCGGGCCAACCCGTTCCTCCAGCTCCTGGATGATATCCTGCACCCGCACCAGATGTTCCTCGGTGTCGGCCAGCTTGCGCTCTGCTTCCCGTTTGCGGTATTTGTACTTGATGATGCCCGCTGCTTCTTCAATGAGCCCGCGGCGGTCTTCCGGCTTCAGTGACAGAATCTCGTCCACCTTGCCCTGACTGATAATGGAAAGACCTTCCCGGCCCAGCCCGGTATCCATAAACAGCTCCTGGATATCTTTCAGCCGGCTGGGCGCTTTGTTGATCAGATATTCACTCTCGCCGGAACGATAAAGCCGCCGGGAAACCGTAACTTCTTCAAAATCCAGATCGAAAATACGGGCACTGTTATCCAGCGTCAGAGAAACCTGTGCCATACCCAGAGGCCGCCGGTCCGCGCTGCCGGCAAAAATGACATCCTCCATTTTGCTGCCCCGCAGATTCTTTACGCTCTGCTCACCTAAAACCCAGCGGATACTGTCTACCACATTGGACTTCCCACTGCCATTAGGCCCTACAATGGCCGTAATTCCACTGGGAAATTCAAATTCCACCTTGTCCGCAAAGGACTTGAAGCCCTGAATTTCCAGTCGCTTTAAATACATGAACTCACCTCTTTACTGTTCAATGGCACCCATCTGAATCAAAGTGCGGCAGGCCGCATTCTGTTCCGCCTCTTTCTTGGTCTTGCCTTCCCCTTCCGCCCGGATCTCTCCGTTGATCCGTACGCAGGCCGTAAACTTTTTGGCATGGTCCGGCCCTTCCTCCCGGATGATCTCGTAGCTGACAGTATCGTTTCGATGCCGCTGCACCAGCTCCTGCAGCTGGGTTTTATAATCGCCGTAATGACCTTTGCGCACCTGCTCCAGTTCTGGTCGGATATATTCCAGAATCAGCGGACGCACCGCATTGATTCCCAGCTCCAGATAAATGGCGCCTACCATAGCTTCCCAGGCATCAGCCAGATTGGAGGATCGGCTGGCACCGCCACAACCCCGCTCGCCTTTGCCGATCAGAAGATATTCTCCCAACGATACCCGCCGGGCTGCATTGGCCAGGCTGCTCTCGCACACCAGAGCTGCCCGCATTTTGGTCAGCTCGCCCTCCGGCTTGTGGGGAAATGCTTCATACAGATAATGCCCAACCACCGGATCTACCACTGCATCCCCCAGAAACTCCAGTCTCTGGTTGTTGATCAGTTCATTCCCGTCGCTTTCCAGAATAAAGGAAGGATGGGTCAGGGCGATACTGAGCTGTTCCAGATCATCCAGTTCAATCTGCAGCCGGCGTAACAGCTGCTGCAAATGCATTTTTCTCTTTTGCGGTATCATAGATTTCCTTCTTTCTCTGTATTGTATTTCCTTACACTTTGTATTATAATGATTACAGTTTTAATTTACTACATTTGAGGGGGATTTACCATGAAAATCTGTTTACCAACCCGTGACGGCGTTATCGACGCCCACTTCGGTCATTGCGACCACTACACCATCTACACCATCGAAAACGGCAAGATCGTTGCCGAAGAAACCATGTCCTCTCCGGAAGGCTGCGGCTGCAAATCCGGTATTGCTCCTGTGCTGGCACAGGCTGGCGTTATGGTCATGCTGGGTGGAAATATGGGCGACGGCGCGAAAAATGTGCTGAATGCCAACGGCATCGAAGTGATTCGCGGCTGTTCCGGTCCGGTGCGGGAAGTTGCCGAAGCATGGCTGCGCCATGAGCTGACTGACAACCTGATCTCCTGCGATCATCACGATTGTGGCCATCACTAGAACTGGATCACAATCCAGGGTAACACATAAGAAAAAAAACACATGATCACTGTAGCCATGCCCATGCCCAAAACCAGCGGAGGCATGGCTCTTTTTATGCTGATGTTCAGCATAGAGGCGATCAGAGCCCCGGTCCACACACCGGTCCCCGGCAAGGGAATCCCTACAAATATCAGAAGTCCCCAGAATTCATAACGACGGATGGTGTCGCTTTTTCCCATGGCTTTTCGCTCCAGTTTTTCCACCAGAGGTCGAAACAACGACGTTTTCTTCAACCAGTTAAACACAGGACGAATCAGCAGCAGAATAAACGGAATGGGAATCAGATTCCCCACAAAGCAGATACAGACAGCTTCTGCCAATGGGATCTGAAACAATGCGGCGGCAATCAGTCCGCCCCGCAGCTCCAGAATCGGCATCATGGACAGCAGAAAGACGACCAGTTCTCCCGGCAAAATGTCGGCAAAAACTGTGGTAAACCAGTTCACCAGTGCTTCAACCATAGGACACCTCCATTTCTACATACTTTCCTATTGTATCACAGATTAAACAGCCAGACAATTCCATGCACAAAAAAAACTGCCTGAAAAACGTAAATTCCTCTGCTTCGCCCTTACATCATTACGATTTTCCCTCCACCTCTCTCAGCACAGACAGCTGCCCGGTCGCCAGCAACACCAGCAGGTAACAGCAGGCGCCGGCAGCCAAGGCTAAAAGAAAGGGAAGCCCGGTTGCCATGCCAAAGCACCTCTGACACAGCCAGACCATCCACAGCATCAACAGACTGTTCCCCACCGGCAGAAGCACAGCTTTCCAGGGCAGCCACAGTTGTACCTGACGGGCCAGCGCCAGCAGATTCAGCAGACACTGCAGCCCGTAACCCAGCACCATACCGCAGGCAATGCCATTGCTGCCCATGGCCAGTGTGCGGATACAATAATACATGCCGATCAGTTTGGCAGCAGAGCCCAGAAAATTGTTGATAAATACGGTTCTGGTGCGGCCCAGTCCCTGCAGAATTCCTACGATGGTCTGCCCCAGATACATAAAAACTGCCCCAAAGGATAATACCTGCAGCATAGAGCCTATTCCGCTGATTTTAAACAGAAGCTGCCCCAGAACTTCCCCATACTGATACAGCACCAGAATCACCGGCAGACTGCAGAGCCAGGTAATCTGTATGGACTGTCGGCAGCGCTGTTCCAGTTTTTCTTTCTGGTGCGCTGCGTCTGCCTCCGATATGGCCGGAATCAGTGCTGTGGCCAGCGCGCTGGTCAATACAGTAGGAATGGTGACCAGACTGACCGCCACGCCGGAAAACTGTCCATAAATACCGGCGGCCTGGCTGGCGTTATAGCCTGTCGCCATCAGACAGAATGGCACCAGACTGGCCTCTATGGCCATATCCACACTGCTGGTCAGCCTGGTAAAGGTAGTTGGCAGCCCAAGGGCCAATAACTCCGGCAGCGGCGCTGTTCTTTGCGTTTTTTGACCAGCGGTGCGCTGTTTCTGTTTGTGCCGGCTGTACAGATAAAAACACAACAGCAGCAGAAAACCGCCCAGCTCTCCAACAATGGCCGCTGCGGCCAGTCCAGCTGCCAGCGAGATCACATCATGGGGACAAAGCCAGATGATAAACAGCAGGCCGCACAAGACACGGACAATCTGTTCGGCCGCCTGGCCCAGCGAAGGATACAGCATCTGCTGCATTCCCTGAAAATATCCACGCATCACAGAAGTGAATGGTACGATCACAATTCCTGGTACCAGCATGTAAAAACAGCGTGCAATCCGTGTTTCCGTCTGCAGCATGACAAAAATACGGGGTATGATAAAAATTGCTGCGGCCAGACAGCATAAACTTAACACTCCTACCAGCAAAAAAGCGGTAACCATCATGCGACCGACCATCTCCTCCCGCCCTCGGGAGATATAGCCAGCTGTCAGCCTGGCAATGGCCACCGGCATGCCTGCCGTGGCCAGCACCACCAGAATCATATAAAAAGGATAGCTCATATTCAGCAGTCCTACCGACTCGGTACCGGCCAGCCGCACCACCAGCATCTGATAGATAAAACCCAAAGCACGCAAAAACAGACTGGTAATCAATAGAATTGCGGTACCCTGCAGAAACTTGTTTTTCATTCGTGCACCCGCCTTCTCATCATTTTTTCTATACCTATGTCTTTTGCCAGCGTTTTAGGCATAAAATAGAAAAAGAATCCCGACAAAAAAATTTTGAAATTTTTCTTAAATAAATATAAAAAATAAAAGGATTTTATCTATTTGTGTCAAATTTAATAAATAAGCTAAATTTATTCTTCATAAGGGGTGGACATTATGCAAGTATATCAAACAGGAGACATTCGCAACATTGGCATTGTCGGACACAGTGGTTCCGGCAAAACATCACTGCTGGAAACCATGCTGTTTAACAGCGGTTTCACCAGTCGGTTAGGTAAAGTAGAAGACGGCACTACTGTCACCGATTATCTGCCGGAAGAGATCAAACGGCAGGTTACCATTTCTGCATCTCTGGCGCCGGTGGAATGGAAGGGCACCAAGCTGAATATGATCGATACGCCGGGTTATGCGGACTTTATCGGTGAGGTTATTTCTACCGTCAGAGCAGTGGACAACATGCTGATGGTTGTTTGTGGCGTAGCCGGAATCGAAGTGCAGACCGAAGTGATCTGGGATATCGCCGCCAACAATAAACTGCCGCGCATTATTTTTATCAACAAACTGGAACGGGAAAACTCCTGTTTTGAAACAGTCGTAGAGCAATTGCGTGAAAAATACGGTACCGGTATCGTTCCTTTACAGCTGCCCATCGGAAAGGAATCCTCCTTTACCGGTATGATCGATTTATTAAATGAAAAAGCCTACCGTTTTGAAAACGGTCAGGCCGTTGAAATTCCTATTCCGGACGAATATATGGACGATTATGAATCGCAGCGCCCTTACCTGATCGAAGTAGCTGCAGAATCCTGCGACGAGCTCCTGCTCAAATATCTGGAAGGCGAAACACCGACCAACAAGGAAATCCGTTCCGCGTTGCGCATGGGGATTGCCCACGGCGAAATTTTCCCGGTTGTGGGTGGCTCTGTAGCCAAAAATATGGGCATTACAACACTGATGGATCTGTGTGTGGATCTGCTGCCCATTCCTACCGTTAATGCAGCGGCACCGGCCAGCGCCATCGTTTACAAAACACTGGCAGACCCCTTTGTGGGCAAACTGAGCTTCCTGAAAGTGATCGACGGACAGTTCAACGCCGGCGACGGAATTTACAATGTTAACAACGAAGTGGAAGAAAAAGTAAGTGGCTTCATTATCCCCTGCGGCAAGCAGCAGTCCACCGTTACCACCGTCAATGCCGGTGATATTGTGGCCATAGCCAAGCTGCAGAATACGCAGACCAGCAACACGCTGACGGTTAAGGGACAGTCGGTGCCTGAGCTGGCTCCAAGCAAGGGCCCGGCTCCAAACCTGACCTTTGCCCTGTCGCCAAAATCCAGAGATGATGACGATAAAATGAGCACTGCTCTGAGCCGTCTGCTGGAAGAAGATCCTACACTGGCGGTAGAAAAGAATGCGGAAACCCACGAAACATTGCTTTCCGGTATCGGGGAAACCCATCTGGAAGTGGTGGCAGAACGGTTTAAAAATAAATTCGGTGTGGATGTAGTGCTGAAACCGGCACAGATTCCTTACCGTGAAACCATTAAAAAGAAAGTGGAAGTACAGGGCAAACATAAGAAACAGTCCGGTGGTGCCGGGCAGTACGGCGATGTATGGCTGCGGATCGAACCATATGCCGACGCCGACTTCCTGTTTGCCGAAGAAGTTTTTGGCGGTGCTGTGCCGAAAAACTACTTCCCAGCTGTAGAAAAAGGTGTGCGGGAAGCTATGTCGCAGGGTATCTTAGCTGGTTACCCGTTAGGCAATATTAAAGTTACACTGTATGATGGGTCCTATCATCCGGTAGACTCCAATGAAATGGCCTTTAAGATTGCCGCTTCCCAGTACTGTTGGAACCGATCATGGATGTGCGTATCACCGTTCCGGAAGCCTACATGGGTGACATTATGGGCGATCTGAACAGCAAACGGGGTCGTATTCTGGGCATGGAACCAACGCCGGATCACAAACTGCAGGTGATTCAGGCACAGGCTCCGATGTCTGAAGTACAGAAATATGTAATTGATCTGAAAGCCATGACCCAGGGCCGCGGAAAATTCACCATGACACTGGATCATTACGAAGAAGTACCGGCAAAAATTGCAGAAAAAATTATTGCCGAACGCAACGCATAATGGTTTTCTGTTTCCCCTTTTAATAAATAAACAAAAACAGGCGATGGAGTTTCTGATCCGTCGCCTGTTTTTGTTATGTGCCAGTTTTCTGGTTATATAATATATCGTTTTATTTCCACTTACCGCAAGGCTGCAATGGCGGCTTTACGATCGGGCTTGCCAAACACGGCAGAACCGGCCACCAGCACATTGGCACCGGCCGCTGCTACTAACGGCGCTGTTTCCGGCGTGATGCCGCCATCCACCTGGATCAGTGGCTGTACACCCTGCTCCCGGCACATAGCAGATAATTTTTCCAGCTTGGGTACAATGTTGATAAATTTCTGTCCGCCGAAACCGGGGTTCACGCTCATCAGCAGAACCATGTCCAGGTCAGGCAGAATATAATCCAACACACTTAACGAAGTAGCCGGATTTAACGCTACACCGGCTTTTTTACCGGTGGTATGAATGGACTGTATGGTGCGGTGCAGATGGGTACAGGCTTCGGCGTGCACCACGATCATGTCGGCGCCACTGTCGGCAAAGGCGGTAATATAGGAATCCGGGTTGTCGATCATCAGATGCACGTCAAAAAACAGCTTGCTGTGCGGACGCAGCGCTTTGATCAGTCCAGGGCCAAAGGTGATGTTCGGCACAAAATGACCATCCATCACATCCAGATGCAGCCAGTCGGCACCTCCCTGTTCAATGTCCCGCACTTCCTCCTGTAAACGGCTGAAATCGGCGGATAATAACGATGGGGCAATGTATCGCATAATTAATAGCTCCTCTCCTGCTGAATCACTTCTTCTAAAAATGCCAGATAATTTTCGTAACGGCTCTGCGGGATCTCGCCCCGCTCCACAGCTTCCTTGATGGCGCAGTCCGGCTCGCTGTTGTGCAGACAGGTGGCAAACCGGCAATCGCCCAGTCGGCATAAGAATTCGGGAAACAGGCGGCACAGCTCCTCCCGCTTGATATCCTCGGGAAGCTGCAGAGAGCTGAATCCCGGTGTATCGGCAATGAGCGTATCGGCATCCAGCTGAAACAGCTCCACATGCCGGGTGGTATGCCGCCCTCTTTTTAATTTGTCGCTGATCTCTCCTGTGGCCAACTGCCACTGGTCGCTGATGGCATTCATCATACTGGATTTTCCTACACCGGAGTTGCCCGCCAGAACAGAAAACCTGCCGTGCAGGCATTCCCGCAGAGCATCGATTCCCTGGCCGGTCACGGTGCTGCACAGATAGACCGGAAATCCGGCAGGCCGGTAAATTTCCTGCAGCCTCCGCTGTTCCTCCGCTGAAACCAGATCACATTTATTGAAACAGATAACAGGCCGGATCTGGTTCCACTGGGCAAATACCGTCAGACGATCGATCAGCCGCAGATCCGGCAACGGATCATACACGGCCACCAGAATCACCAGCTGATCCAGATTGGCCACCGGCGGCCGCAACAGTTCGTTTCTGCGGGGGAGCACTTCTTCAATGGCACCACCTGCAGTGCCCTCCGCAATGCGAAACCGCACTCTGTCTCCCGGCAGAAACTTTACCTTCTTCTGGCGGTTTTTGCCCCGCAGAGAGCATTCATAAAGCACACCCTCGCAGGAAACATAATAAAACCCGCTGTAGCCTTTGATGATAGTACCTTCTAAGATTTGATCGGTATGTTCCATAATTTTAACTCCATTGGCAAAGCATCATCCCTGATATTCTTTGCTCCAGATTTCTGTTCAATTGCAGGTGATGGTTACAGTCGCGTTACCGTGATACAAAAAGGACTCCTGCACCCGTTCGCCTGCCACACATTCTTTTTCGTACAGCCTGGAGCTGCCGGCCGCATCATGCAGCATAACGATGACAGTGCCATCTTCCGGAATGATCAGTTCAAACTGTGCCGACTGTTCCGGCCCCGGCCCGCTGCTGACGGTAAAATTGACAGCAGTACCT
>CAMFFG010000037.1 GCA_945949655.1 uncultured Peptococcaceae bacterium | reverse complement strand
GACCGGCTGTTTCCGTTGAGTATTCTGAATACCTATCTGGGCGGAGGTATGAGTTCCCGCTTGGTAAAAAAGATTCGGGAAGAGGAAGGGCTGGCTTATTCAGTGTACTCTTACAATGGATCCTACACAGATACCGGCGCTTTTGTGATTGCGGTGGGAACCCGCCCGGAAAACTGCCAGCGGGTAGTCGATATTATTCTGCAGGAGCTGGAAGATGTACGACAGCACGGCATCACCAGTCAGGAGCTGGAGAAAAGCTTCAGCCAGCTGAAGGGCAGCCTGTTTATGGGGTTGGAGACCGTCAACAGTCGTATGAACAAGCTGGGCCGCTCTATGCTGGCCTACGACCGGGTGATCACACCGGAAGAAAATGTAGAGGAATTATCCAAAGTGACAGTAGCCGACGTGAAAGTGCTGGCAAACGATCTGTTCCGCCGGGAAAATCTGCAGGTTACGGTGCTGGGTGCAGTGGATGATGTGACGATAGCCCAATAAAACAACATAGCGCTTTTCCGCCAGGCCCGCTGTTTTCAGCGGGCCGTTACGCTGCCCGGCGGTTCATCGCGGCGCGTTCTGGATAAAGCTGGTCAGCAGATTTTTTACCAGCGGGTTTTCCAACAGCTGCTGAATATCTTCCGGTCGGGGCATCGGCACAGACTGGGGCGCTGCCGGGGCTGCGGCCGGCTGTACGGTTTGCGGCTGCGGCTGGGCAGGCTGTGGCTCAGGCCGTTCCGGCACAGGCACATCAATGGGTTCGGATGCAGGCTGGTCGGCTGGCATGGTGCGGGCCTGCAGCGCGGTGAGATAGGTAGTCAGCAGCGGCAGGATACTTTCCACCGAGCCGATCAGGTTGTTCAGATCAACGGTGATACTCTGCACACTGTTGCAGAATTCCCGCACCGAACTGCAGCCGCTGCTCAGCAGGGCAGGCGTATCACTGAGCCGGAATCTGCTGGCAGGCGCTTTGCGGGGCCGCATACGGCAGGACGGTGCAGCAGGCCGCACGGCAGGCTGCGATAGATTCTGACTGATTGCTTTTTCACGCTGGGTGACATCCATCACGGGAACTTGGCGCATTCTGGACATAAAACATCCTCCTCTAAACTGCCGGACTGGCAGAACAAGATTACTATGCTGTACTATATGCGCAAGAGGCCGTGGTGGTGCAAAGCTGCGCACAGCGTTTTTATACAAAGCAATACAATTACAGAAAAGATAAAAAAATAATTTTGTAAATATCCTATTTGCACGCTTGGAATTTTATGTTACAATAGCATCACAAGTAAAAGAGAGGTGGTCATCGTGGCCGTAACGGCAGGATCTGTCAGGCGCGATGTAAAAGGAATGGGGTAAAAGCCCCGCGTCCACCGGCGCTGTATGCGAGAGGATGTTCTGAAGCATGGTAGTATGTGAGCCGAAAGGCCGCCACTGTGACACAGTCATGGGAAGGTAAGAAACATCCGCAGAGTAAAAGTACTCCTATCGCGAGTCAGAAGACGTACGCTTCTCTGGTAATCGGGCGAAAGCCCTGTTTGGCGTGCGAAAAAACGGGTATGACAGCTTTTATGGTCATATGCAAGAGCTGGCATACCCATTTTGTTTGTGCTGTGTTTGCTGTGCGCCAGCGCCAGATTTGCGGTTTGCACGACCGGCTTTGCAGAGAGCGGAGCAGTTTTATCAGCCTGTGCCTTGTCGGATTGCAGGAATACTTTTACAGAAAGCGGTTTATATAGATGACATCAAATTTCAGGAGGAATGAATCCATGAGACAGAATCAGAAAAAGCTGATTTCCCTGTTACTGCTGCTGGCTATGCTGTTCACTATTTGGCCCACAGCAGCTTTTGCCGGGACAGAGGCCGACCCGACATCAGAGTATACCTGGCCCAGCTTCCGCGGTCAGGAAAACAATATGGCCATCACCAATATCGCTTTGCCCACTTCCACAACCAATACAGCATTGAAATGGGATTTGCAGTTAAGTTATATGACACCGCCTACTAATGTGGGGAATAAAATATATGTTGCTTCTGTAGATAAACTTTATGCAGTTGATAGAACAACAGGAAATGAAGATGCTGTTTCCTTAGCCGGTTCTTTAAGCTGGTATCAGATGCCGGTGATCTATGGTGACGGAAAACTTTTTGTCTCGTATGACAATGGACAGGTACAGGCCTTTGACGCTGTCTCTTTAGAAAGCTTATGGGTCAGTGAACCTCTGGGTGGCTACATTGCAGCGCCAGCTACTTATAAAGATGGATTTCTCTATGTAGGCAACTACAATTGGAGCGGTACAGAGTTTTATTACACTGCCATCCATACGGTTGATGAAGATACAACGGACCCATTGGAAACAAAACAATATGTTTGGAAATTTACTGATGAACAGGCTTTTTACTGGGCCGGTGCCTATGTAACAGACCAGGCAGTTATTTTCGGTTCAGAGAGTGGCCGGTTATATAGCGTAAAGAAAACAGACGGAACAATGCTGGATTCCATTGATGTTTCAAGTCCGATCCGTTCTACAATAGCTTACGATGCAGCAACAGAGGCAGTATACTTCACAACAAATCAGGGTCAGCTGGTAAAAGTCCCGTTAAATCATAATGGAACATTTGGAGAGAAAGTTGAAACCTCACTTATAAATAGTGGCAGTACAAGCACTCCGGTTGTCTACAATAATTTAGTGTTTGTCACTTCTGGCGGCTTTTCTGGTGATAACACCATAGAAGTGCGCCGTGCCGATGATTTATCCCTGATTGCCCATGCTGATACACAGGCTTATGTGCAGTCCAGCATTCTTTTGAGTACCGCTTATGAAAACGAAGGCAAGCTGTACTGCTACTACACCTATAACAATAATCCGGGTGGTATTGATATAGCAGTTTATGATATTGCAACAAAGATTCTGACAACAGATACATTGTATATACCCGCTAAAGATATGCAGAACTATTGTACCTGCTCACTGATCTGCGACAAAGAAGGTACAATTTATTATACCAACGATTCTGGTTATCTGATTGCAGTAAGTGAAGTAAACAGTTTTTCTGATGAAGCAGAAACGTTATGGAATCTGATTGCAGAAGCGAAAACGTTAAATCAGTCTGATTATACTGCAGAAAGTTGGGATACTTTCCTATCAGCCAGACTTGATGCACAGGTGGCTCTTCAGAATGGTGCAGACGATGAAACCTTGCGTGAACAAAATATCATACTGACCAATGCCATTGCCGCTCTGGTACGGGTGAGCAGCGGGTCTGGCGGCGGCAGCTCCGACAGCGATACCATCACCGTTTCTTTCCGCCTGATTGGGGACAGTGTGCATGGAACACCGGAAAAACATACGGCTTATGAAGATTGGATTGCCACAACCGATGTAGCGGTTTCTTCCAACAGCACCGCGTATGATGTTTTCAAAAAGGTATTGGACAATTATAATATCAGTTTCACAGAAAAATCAGGCTATGTCATCGAGATCAAGGGATTAGGTGAATTGGATAACGGGCCGAACAGTGGATGGATGTATATGGTCAATGGCATTTACCCCGATACAGGCGCTGCCAACTATAAACTGCAGAATGGAGATGCCATTGTCTGGAAATATGTAGATGATTATACCGTAGAAGAAAACAACGGAACTGGCAGCAGCACCAGCGGTGGGAGCGCTTCCAGCAGCACAGCTGCAGCAGCTGCGCAGGCCGCAACAGGCAAAGAGGTGGCGGCGCTGATTGAGAAGATCGGTACCGTGCAGAAGGATAGCGGCGAACTGCTGTCTGCCATCCGTGCTGCATACGACAAACTGAGTGATGCCGAAAAGAAACTGGTGGAAAACTATGATGCCCTGTTAGCTGCCGAACAGCAGTACAGTCGGCTGACCAGTCCGCTGCCCTTTCAAGATGTTTCCGAAACACACTGGGCCCATGATGCTATCCAGTATCTGTACAGTCAGAGCCTGATGGGTGGCACTGGCGATGCTGCCTTCTCGCCGGAAGCCAGCCTGAGCCGCGGTATGCTGGTGACCATCCTGTACCGTCTGGAGGGCGAACCAAAAGCAATCGGCAACAATGACTTTGCCGATGTGACTGACCGGGCCTGGTACAGCAATGCGGTGCTGTGGGCCAGCGCCAACCGCATTGTCAGCGGTTATGGCGGCGGACAGTTTGGTCCCGATGACGCTATCACCCGGGAGCAGCTGGCTGCCATGCTGATGCGCTATGCCCAGTACAAACAGTACGATACCAGCAAAGCCAGCAGTCTGACCGGATATGCTGATGCCGCAGAGATCAGCAGCTGGGCAGAATCGGCACTGGCCTGGGCCAATGCCGAAGGGCTCATCACCGGTCGCAGCAGTACAGCGCTGGCCCCGCAGGAAACCGTGACCCGTGCGGAAACGGCTGCTATTCTGATGCGTTATCTGCAGAAGATTGTAATAGAGCCGGTAAAGTAATATAATCGTATCAAAATATTAAATGATCTGATCTGTGGGGAACGGGGCTGCCAGCAAAAGCAGCCCTGCTCCGGCAGAATGGAAGGAGTTTTTATGAGACAGAAAAAACAGATTCTTGCTGTGCTTTTGATGTTGCTGTTCTTTTTACATATCAGTATGCCTGCCTTTGCAGCCGTTACCGAAAATCAGCTGAAAACTGCAGTGGAGGGCAGTGCCGCTTCTATGCTGCAAACCATAAAAGAGCCTCAGTTCGGCTCTATCGGCGGTGAGTGGGCCATCATCGGGCTGGTTCTCAGCGGTGCTGCCGTGCCGCAGCATTATCGGGATACCTACTATGCCAATGTGGAAAGCTATGTCAGAGCACAGAACGGGATCCTGCACACCAGAAAATACACCGAGTATTCCCGTGCCATTCTGGCGCTGACAGCCATCGGTAAAAATCCGGCTAATGTGGCGGGCTATAATCTGCTGACGCCGTTAGGAGACTTTGATAAAACCATAGCCCAGGGCATCAACGGGCCGGTCTGGGCGCTTTTGGCACTGGATTGCGGCCAGTATGCCATGCCGGTCAATCAGGCTGCAAAAACACAGGCCACCCGGCAGCTTTATGTGGATGAGATATTATCCCGTCAGCTGGATTGCGGCGGCTGGAATCTGACCGCAAAGGGTGGTTCCGGAGCGGCTGATGCCGATGTGACCGGTATGGTGCTGCAGGCTCTGGCCGCTTATCAGCAGCAATCGGCAGTTGAAAACGCCATTGAACAGGCCCTGAATTGTTTGTCTGGCTTGCAGCAGGCCGATGGCGGCTTTGGCCGCAGCGCAGAAAGCACCGCCCAGGTGCAGGTGGCGCTCAGCGCATTGGGCATTGGACAGACCGATGTCCGCTTTGTCAAAAACGGGCACACTGTCCTGGATGGCTTGCTGCAGTACCGACAGGCCGACGGCAGCTTTATCCATACAGCTGATGGCACCGGCAGTGAGCAGATGGCCAGCGAACAGGGCCTGTATGCCATGGCCGCTGCATTGCGGGCCATGCAGGGTAAAACCAGCCTGTATGATATGGGCGATGTGACAAATCAGACCACAGCCGCAGAAAACAAGACCGAGCGCAGTGCAGCACTGAGCCGGCCTGTTACGCTGACGGAACAACAGCAGCGGATGCTGGATTATGCACTGGCACAGCTGATCTGCAATGGGTCTGGCTATCCCTGGATACTATAAGGAGTGTTTGGAATGAAAGGGCAGAAGAAAAAGATTCTGGCGGGTCTGGCCCTGCTGTTGCTGCTGGCTGTGGCCTTCTGGTATGGCGGCAACATGCCCGACTCTCACGGCTGGTCTGCCGGCAACAGTGTGCCGCAGCAGAGCCAGAGCGTGGAACCTGCGGTAGAAGAGGAGTCGGCAGAAACAGCAGAACCGCAACAGCAAACCGATCCACAGCATCAGGAAGACCCCGGAGCATTATCGGAAGCGCCAGCCGAACAGCAGCCAGCAGCTCAGGCAAAGCCGCAGACAGCGCAGCCCAATCAGACAGCACAGGCACCGGCTGCAGCAGACACAGAGCCGTCATCGGCCCCAGCTGAACCTACCTGCACCATCTCCATATCCTGCAGTGCGCTGTTAGAGCATCTGGACTGGTGTGACCCGGCCAAGGTGGACCTGATACCGCAGGATGGCTGGATTTTGCAGCCGGTAACGGTGACCTTTACGGAAGGCGAGAGCGTGTTTGATGTGTTGCAGCGCACCTGCCGGGAGAAAAAGATTCACATGGAATACAACGACACGCCAGTGTACGACAGCGCCTACATTGAGGGCATCCACAATCTGTACGAGTTTGATGCCGGTGAACAATCGGGCTGGATGTATGCGGTAAACGGCAGTTTCCCCAATTATGGCTGCAGCCAGTATAAACTGCAGGATGGCGATGTGATCCGCTGGGTTTACACCTGCGATTTAGGTGAGGATGTGAGAGGATGAACACCGTGTATCAGGATACCTTTTCCAGCTATCATCCGCTGGTGAATCTAGTGTATTTTGTGCTGGTATTGCTGTTTACCATGTTTGTGCTGCACCCGGCTATTCTGCTGATCTCTCTGCTGACCGGGATTTCCTATGCCGTGCAGCTGAAAGGCTGGGCTGGGTTAGGCAAAAGCCTGTGGTATCTGCTGTGTCTGGGCCTGTTTGCCATAGCGGTGAATGTGGCCTTTAACCATGAAGGTGCTACCATTCTGGGCTATATGCCCAGCGGCAATCCGCTGACCCTGGAAAGTATGCTG
The DNA here is from genome assembly GCA_945949655.1 of uncultured Peptococcaceae bacterium. Taxonomy (GTDB): domain Bacteria; phylum Bacillota; class Peptococcia; order Peptococcales; family Peptococcaceae; genus UBA7185. The sequence goes on along the minus strand of CAMFFG010000037.1, from coordinate 1,850 downwards.
TACGGTATAGCGGCAGCAGCCATGCTGGCCGCCGCCATCGTCTGGTTTGGCTGTTTTACCGTGGTGATGACCTCCGACAAACTGATCTATCTCTTTGGGCGTGTGCTGCCCGCTTTCTCGCTGGTGCTTTCCATGACGCTGCGTTTTGTGCCACGGTTTAAAGCCCAGCTGCAGGCCATCAGCCAGGCCCAGCGCTGTATCGGCCGCGATATTTCCACTGGCAGTTTGTGGCAGCGAGGCCGATTGGCCATACAGATGATCTCTATTCTGGTCACCTGGGCTATGGAAAATGCCATCGAGACCGCCGACAGCATGCGCAGCAGAGGCTATGGCCTGCCGGGGCGTACCGCTTTTTCCATTTATCGCTTTACCAGACGGGATAAACTGGCACTGCTGTGGCTGTGCAGCTGTGGTGTGCTGCTGGGTGCGGGCTGGTGGCTGGGTGGTTTATCCTGGCAGTATTATCCGCTGCTGCAGGTAAGCTGGGACACGCCGTTATCTGCTGGCACACAGCTTTTGTATCTGTTTTTATGTATCACACCCATCATTCTGAATTACAGGGAGGCACAGCAATGGACACATTTACGATCCAGTCTTTGAGCTTTCAGTATCCGGGGCAGCAGGTTCCGGCGCTGGATGAGATTAGCCTGACTATAGCGTCCGGTCAGTTTGTAGTGCTCTGCGGTCCTTCCGGCTGTGGAAAATCTACCCTGCTGCGGCAGCTGAAAACAGTGCTGGCCCCCCACGGAAAACGGAGCGGCACCGTTTTTTTTGCCGATCGTCCGCTGGAAACGGTGACGCAGCGGGAGCAGAGCCAGCGCATCGGTTTTGTGCAGCAATCACCGGAAAATCAGCTTGTTACCGACAAGGTATGGCATGAGCTGGCCTTTGGTCTGGAAAGCCTGGGCTGTGATACGCCCTCCATCCGCCGCCGGGTGGCAGAGATGGCCAGCTTTTTCGGCATACAGAACTGGTTTTATCAGGATGTAGCAGCCCTTTCCGGCGGGCAGAAGCAGCTGCTGAATCTGGCTGCGGTGATGGTCATGCAGCCTGATGTGCTGATCCTGGATGAGCCCACCAGCCAGCTGGATCCCATTGCTGCCGCCGATTTTCTGGCTGTGCTGGGTAAGATCAACCGGGAGCTGGGCACCACCATCCTGTTGAGCGAGCATCGTCTGGAGGAAGCCCTTGCGCTGGCCACTCAGGTGATAGTGCTGGGCCATGCCATGTTTCAGGCTATGCCTATCGCCATGCGGGTGTGGGCCGCGGTGCCCGACGACGCCGTTGATACAGCCTGCCCCGTTACCGTGCGGGATGGCCGATGCTGGCTGCAGCAGTATGGAGAGTGCCATCAGCTGCAGCCATTACCGGAAGAACACATTCCCCCGGCCACTGGGCCGGTTGTGCTTACGGCAAAGGATATCTGGTTTCGTTATCAGCGGGATCTGCCCGATGTGGTAAAAGGCCTGGAGCTGACCGTAAAGAAAGGCGAATTTGTGGCTCTGCTGGGTGGCAACGGCACTGGCAAAACCACCAGCCTGAAACTGCTGGCCGGTCTTATAAAGCCCTATCGAGGCAGCATAACAGCAGCTGATTTCATAGCCTTACTGCCCCAGGATCCGCAAATTTTCAGCGGCTGCGGCCTCCCCGCTCAGGAACAGAACATACGGCTGAACTATGTGGTGCAGCTTTGTCATTTAGAACCGCTGCTGCAGCGGCATCCTTACGATCTATCCGGCGGCGAACAGCAGCGCTGCGCCCTGGCCAAACTGCTGCTGCTGCGCCCGCAGATTTTACTGCTGGACGAGCCTATCAAAAGCTTAGAGGCTGGGTTAAAGCAGGAACTGGAC
>CAMFFG010000036.1 GCA_945949655.1 uncultured Peptococcaceae bacterium | reverse complement strand
AATCCCTGCCGGTTGTGTTATTCTCCGGCTCCCACAGAGAGTTGATCTCCAGGATGCCGTCGCCGTTTTCGTCAGCAAACAGCGGTATGCTGCTCATGCCCTCATAGTCATACGGGAACGGATGCTCCAGCAGCACTGCAAAGCTTTCCTCGGTTTCTTTCAGCAGCAGCAGATTCATAAAATAGTTGTGCCGCATGGCGTCCTGCTTTTCGGCCAGAGCCAGCTGATCATAGGTGATCCGGTCTCCGTTGGTGACATCCACCAGTTCATTGTCGTTGAGCTGGTAGAAATATAGCTCCTTCAGCGACCCATAACCGGTTCGCACGCCCAGTAACAGTTCCATCTGACCGTCCTGATCCAGATCTTGCACAGAGAAATAATGGATGCCGGTTCCATAGGCCACCGCTTTGTGACTTAAATACCACTGGTCATCCCGCTGATCCAGAATCAGAAATCCCAGCATAAAATTACTTTCTTTATTGGCATAAAAGGCAATGATCTCATCCGCACCATCCTGATCCACATCCATATACTGGTAGGCGTCACTGTTATCCAGATCCTCCGGTACAATGAGACTTTCATCCCGACTCAGAAAAGAAGTGATCAGCTGTTTCTGCTGCAGCTTCTCCTGATTGGACACAGGCGCTGTGATCAGGTTGTCCGGAGATACCAGTTCCAGTTCGCAGCCGCAAAGCAGCAGCATGCTGAGTATGCAGCAGATCATACAATATTGTTTTCGATTGATTGTCATAGTCTGACTCCTGTCTATTCTAGTTCTGGTTTCAACCTGTTTCTGCCTGTTATTATACCATAACTTTCAGATGGATAAAAGCAGCTTGTTTTGATGATATCCGCCCGAATTCTGTACCGGGTTGCTGTTTTTCACATGACAAAAAGGAACCATCCCGACCGGGGACAGTTCCTCTTCTGTTTTCTCTTGCAGCTTAATTGGCTGCTGCTTTTTTCTTTTTATGCAAAATAACTTCCGGTGCTTTGCCTTCGGTGATACATTCTTTATGAATTACCACTTTGGCGATCTGCGGATTCGATGGCACCTCATACATAATATCGTTCATGGTTTTCTCTACAATGGAGCGCAAACCACGAGCACCGGTATTACGGGCCAGTGCAGCCTCTGCAATTGCCACCAGAGATTCATCGGTAAATTCCAGTTCCACCTGATCCATTTTCAGCAGACGCTGATACTGTTTGATCAGAGCATTTTTCGGCTCGGTCAGAATACGGATCAGCGCATCCTTGTCCAAGGCATCCAGCGTTACGATCACCGGCACACGGCCAATGAATTCCGGAATCAGACCGAATTTCAGCAGATCTTCCGGAATCAGCTGTTTCAGCAAATCACTCTGTTGTTTTTCTTCTTTGGTTTTTACTTCGGCATTAAAGCCCAGTCCTTTTTTGCCGACCCGGTTTTCAATGATTTTTTCCAGACCGTCAAAGGCTCCACCCAGAATAAACAGAATGTTATTGGTATCCAGCTGAATAAATTCCTGATGGGGATGTTTCCGTCCACCTTGCGGCGGCACATTGGCCACAGTCCCTTCCACGATCTTCAGCAGTGCCTGCTGCACCCCTTCACCGGATACATCACGGGTGATGGATGGATTGTCGCTCTTGCGTGCGATTTTATCGATCTCATCAATGTAAATGATCCCCTTCTGGGCCAGCTCCATATCATAGTCAGCTGCCTGAATGATCTTCAGCAGAATATTTTCCACATCTTCGCCCACATAGCCTGCTTCTGTTAAAGAAGTGGCATCGGCAATGGCAAAAGGCACTTTCAGAATCTTAGCCAGTGTCTGTGCCAGCAGGGTTTTCCCGCTGCCGGTAGGCCCAATCAGGCAGATATTAGATTTCTGCAGTTCCACATCATCGTTGGCCACAGTGCTGTTGATCCGCTTATAGTGGTTATACACCGAAACGGCCAGCGTCTTTTTGGCTTCATCCTGTCCAATTACATAGGTATCCAGGATCTCTTTGATTTCTGCCGGTTTCAGAATTTCTGAAATATCGACATCCTGTTCCGCACCCAACTCTTCCATCACAATTTCGTGACACAGGCTTACACATTCATCGCAAATATACACATTCGGACCTGCGATAATTTTTTTCACCTGTTCCTGTGTTTTTCCACAAAAGGAGCAGCGGATCAGTTCTTTCTCATCTTCAAAGCTATGCATGTACTCACCTCATAGAAACTTAATGCTTGCTCATAACCTCGTCAACCAGTCCGTATGCTTTTGCCTGTTCGGCTGTCATAAAATTATCACGTTCTGTATCCTGCCTGATCTGTTCCAGACTCTGTCCAGTCCGTTCTGCAAGAATTTTATTTAAGGTTTCTCTTGTTCTCAAAATATGTTCCGCATGAATCGCAATATCTGTCGCCTGACCACTGGCACCGCCCATAGGCTGGTGGATCATGATCTCACTGTTTGGTAACGCAAAGCGTTTTCCCTTTGCACCCGCTGCCAGCAGAAACGCGCCCATGCTGGCGGCCATTCCCAGACACACAGTGGATACATCAGGCTTGATATAGTTCATGGTATCAAAAATTGCCAGACCAGCCGTGACGGACCCTCCCGGACTATTGATATAAAGAGAGATATCCTTATCCGGGTCATCGGCTTCCAGGAACAGCAGCTGCGCAATGATCGCATTTGCTGTTGCATTGTTTACCTCATCCCCCAAAAGAATAATTCTGTCTTTTAATAATCTGGAATAAATATCGTAAGACCGTTCCCCACGATTGGTTTGTTCAACAACCATTGGAACTAAGTAACTCATCCTGATTATCCTCCTTTACAAATTGAAATTTCTTTTTATATCTTAACCAATTTTTGCATTTTCTAAAAGGAAATCAGAAACTTTTTCTAATAACAGATTCCGTTTGATCAGACTTGTCTGCCCTCTCATGGTGAATACTTCTTTAATGGTTTCTACCGGCTGTTTATACATTTCGGCCATTTTGTTGTATTCTGCTTCTAATTCCTCGTCAGAAATGTCCAGGCCTTCTTTTTCTGCAATTGCTTCAAATACGATATTCTGTTTTACGAAGCTTTCAGCTCTGGCTTCGCATTCTTTCTCGATGTCTTCCATATTGCCGTTTGTCAGTTTTACGTAGTCTTCCAGGCTGATTCCCTGCTGGCTCATCTGGAATTTGATATCGTTCATGAAGTTTTCAGCTTCTGCTTTCACCTGAGATTCCGGCGCAACAACATCGCTCTGTTCTGTTACCTTTACTGCAACGTCTGCTTTGTATCTGTTTTTGATTTCAGCAGCTTTTTCTTCTGTCAGCATTTTTTTGATATCTTCTTTATATGCTTCTACGGTTTCAAAGTTGCTTACATCTTTTACAAATTCATCGTTCAGTTCCGGCAGTGTTTTCCGTTTGATTTCATTTAAGGTCACTTCAAATACGACCGGCTGACCAGCTAAATCGGTTACATAGTAATCTTCCGGGAAGCTCAGTTCAATGTTGCGAACTTCTTCGATTTTCATACCAACCATGCCTTCTTCAAAGCCAGGGATGAAGGACTTGGAACCGATCACCAGATCGTAGCCTTCTGCCGAACCGCCTGCAAATGGTTCGCCATCTTTTTTGCCTACAAAATTAATGTTGGCTGTGTCGCCTTCTTTTAAAGCAACCCGTTTGTCATCGGTGATGGTTTTTACTTCGGCCTGTTTGTCGCGGATGGTATCGATATACTGATCAATTTCTTTGTCAGTTACTTCGCCATCGATTTCCTGAATTTCAATTCCTTTATATTCGCCTAATTCTACTTTCTGTTTGGTATCTACTACCGCTTTAAAGATGAATTCTTTCCCTTTTTCGATCTGCACGATATCAAAATCCGGACGGGCGATAGGCTGGAAGAACGGATCTGCTTCCACGGCTTCTCTCACTGCATCCACATACTGCGGCATAATCAGAATATTAGCAGCTTCTTCATAAAATACTTCCGGGCCATACATTTTTTCTACCACGTTCATTGGCACTTTACCTGGACGGAAACCAGGGATTTTAATTTTTGGAGCCATTTCTTTATATGCTTTTTTCATTGCTTCTCCAAAAACTTCGGCTGGTACAGTAATGGTCAGTTCGGCCTTTACCTTATCCAGTTTTTCAATGCTTACAGTCATTTCAAAATTCCTCCTAAAAATAATATGTTAATTTTTATGATTAAACATTGTGCATCTAGAATATTATACCGCGAAATGCTCTGCTAGAAAAGTTTTTTTTATCTTTTTCTGCAAATTTAATTGGGCTTTTTCGCAAAATCTTTTTATAAAGCGTTTTTCGCAGGCCGCAAACGATTTTAATCCTCATGAAACCCGGCACCGCCAAACCCTTTTTCCCGCCGCAGATAGTTATACATGGTGCCGCGGGAGACCTCGCACAACTCTGCGAATTCGGTCAGAGTGATCTCGCCTTCACACCACAGTTCATACAGTGTGTCAAAATCTTCCGGCATTTGTACTTCCGGACGGCCAAATTTTTTGCCTTTGGCTTTGGCGGCAGCAATACCTTCCGCCTGCCGCTGACGGATATTCTCCCGCTCCATCTGTGCTGTATAAGACATTACAGCCAGCACCAGATCGGCAATAAATGTTCCCAGCAGATCTTTACAGTAGGTGGTATCCAGCAGAGGCGTATCAAGTACTTTTATATCGGCTCGTTTTTCCTTTGTAATAATTCGCCATTGCTCCATAATTTCCTTGTAATTGCGACCCAAACGATCGATACTTTTCACAATCAAAACATCATCCGGTTTCAACCGGCGCATTAGTTTTCTGTACGCCGGCCGTTTAAAATCTTTGCCGCTCAGCTTATCCACATATAAATTTTCATCTGGAATATGAAACTGTGCCAGTGCAATTAACTGCCGGTCTTCATTCTGTTCTCTGGTAGATACTCTCACATAACCATAGACTGTCATTTTCCCCTACCTCCATACTTCCTTTGTTCTGATAATTTACCTATATTTGCAGTAAAATTGATTAGTAAAAGTGTACCATTTTCTATCGAAAAGTAGGAAGTCTCTACAAACAGTATAATATTTTATAAAAATCAACGGTTATATCTCTACCAGTTGCAGGATTCCGCCAATAAACTGAGAATTCGCCCTGCCAGAAGTAAAATCTACTTCTTTGCTTTACGCATATAAATGGTTTAATCATATAATAATACATAAAAATAAGGTAAAAAGCAGTCTGTTCCCTTTGGCTATGGTACATTGATTCCGTAACGATTTTCATCAAATGTGAGGTGTTATCATGACAAAGCGCACACCTGAAGTTCTCCGCAATTTGCGGGAAGACCATGAATACAAACAGGATACCATTGCCAAATATCTGGGCGTGGTACAGCAGACTTATTCCAATTACGAAAAGGGGCACACATCCCTGCCGCAGGAATATCTGTGCAAGCTGGCAGATTTTTATGGCGTATCTACGGATTTTCTGCTGGGACGGACCACTTTGCAGCAGCCGGCAGAAGAAATGGAAAAAATTTTTGCGCAGGGAAAAACGGTGGGAGAAGTCACCTCTGCTTTGCTGACACTTTCCAGTGAGAAACGGAAAATCCTGTTGGATTTTCTGGGCTACCTGATGCTGAAGCAAAAGGAAGATCAACAAAAGCAGAAACTGTACCCGCCAATTCTGACCAAATGATAGGACCGCGCCATACATATTTCTTCAAAAAAGAACTGAAGCATGGGATCATGCCATGCTCCAGTTCTTTTTTAATTCTGTTTCCATTTTATCGGCGACTGTGGTATGATAAGCCCATAGAAAAGAGAGGAATTGATCTTATGAATATTTATGGTCTCACCTTCTCCCAGTTAGAGAAATATTTATTGCAGACCGGTGAGAAGCCATCAAAAGCACCTTTTATCTACAAAGGGCTTTATCAGCAGCAGGTAGATTCTCTGCTGGAGTTGCCCGCAATCCGGCAATCTCTAAAAGAAAAGCTGCATGCCGTTTTCACCATGGAGCAGCCTCGTCTGCTGGCACAAACGGAAAGTGCTGATACTGTCAAATTTTTATTTGCACTACAGGACAACAGCCTGATCGAGGCCGTACTGATGCGTCAGAACTACGGTAACAGCCTCTGTATTTCCAGCCAGGTAGGCTGCAATATGGCCTGTGCGTTCTGCCAGAGCGGCCGCTTCAAAAAAGTGCGCAGTCTTCAGCCGGAAGAACTGGTCACACAGGTGTTATTCATTCAGAAACACCTGCAGTTAAAAATTTCTAACATTGTGCTGATGGGAATCGGCGAGCCTTTTGATAATTACGATAACGTCATGCGGTTTCTGGAAATCGTGCAGCATCCCCATGGACTAGCTCTGGGGCCGCGCCACATTACAGTTTCCACCTGCGGACTGGTACCGCAGATTCTGCAGTACGCGGCACATCCTGCCCACGGTCTGCTGGCCATCAGCCTGCATGCCCCCGATGATGAGACCCGCAGCCGCCTGATGACCATCAACCGGCGATATCCGGTGGCACAACTGATGGACGCGGCCCGCACTTGCATCCGACAGACCGGCAAAAAAGTGATGCTGGAGTATGTGATGCTGCAGGGGATCAACGACCATCCCTGGCAGGCCCAATTGTTGGCCGATCTGATCGGTACCGATGACTTTCATGTCAATCTGATCCCTTACAACGAAACGCAGAATCTCGGTTTTACCCAGAGCAGCCGGGAACGGATTCTGGCTTTTTATGATATTCTCAAAAAAAATAAAATCACTGTAACCATGCGCCGTGAATTTGGCTCCTCCGTAAAAGCCGCCTGCGGTCAGCTGCGAGCTGACTATGAGCAAAGCAGTAAACCAGAAAACCGGTAGAATGCTCTCCTTCTACCGGTTTTGCTTTTTATCACGATATCGTTTCAAATACCATAACCATGTTAACAATCTGTTATCCACTATAATAACAGAAAGCCTGATAATAGGTCTGTTCCTCTTCACGCTGATAAGCCTGATCCAGCGCATAGATTTTTTCTTTCTCTGCTTCTGTCAAATGCTGCAGCAATTCCTGCAGGGTACTGCCTGGCCATAGCTGCAGAACTGGTTTTATAATCTGGCTGCTCTGCTCCAGCAGCAGTTCTATGGATCTGGCGCCAATTTTGCGCAGAACACGCCGTACCAGGTCCAACTGCGACAGATCCCAGTGTGTAAAGAAATTCAGAAAACCGCCCTGCTGCATATAGAACGCCAGCACACTGAACGATACGATTTCCTGTTCCTGCTCGCTGAGTTGCGCCAGATAAGTCTGCTGTTTTTCATCCTGTCCATGCTTCATGAATTGGTTTAATGCCGGTTGACATAAATAGTTCCATCGGATATTACAATCTCTCATATCATGATCCCTGATTTCTGTGGTCTATACGCCGCTTTGCCGCAAAGTTCCATTCTCCTTTTCCTGATATTCCACCGTCACCGCCTGCGCTGCTCTCTGCAAGGCATATAAAACCAGAAAACAGTCGCCTGAAAATAAAAAGACAACGTCTGTCACACATGTCTGTCGAATCAGCCGCTGTCATCTTTTACAAATATTTTCATTTTTAGAATACCATGATTCGGCAGTCATGTCAACCATCATTTCTTATATCTGGTAATACAATTGCGATATACTACATTATTTTGTGTGATCTGTGTATTCCTCCAGAGCAGCTTGTACATCTTTCAGTGTCAGTTCCATCAGACTTTCTCTGGTCACCATTTCTGCTGTGGCCAAACGATTGGACTGTTGCACCAGAATTTTTTCAAACAGATTCCGCACACCGCGGGCATTGCCAAAGGATGCCGCCGTGCCTGGCAGATGCTGCAGAAAGTGCTGCAATTCCACTTTTGCTTCATCGGTCAGTATATAGCAGTGTTTGGCACAACGCATCAGAAAAATATCCAGCAGTTCCTCGGCCGTATAATCCGGAAAATACAGATACCGGTTAAACCGGGATTCCAGACCGGGATTGCTGTGCACAAAATCCTGCATCAGTTCCGTGTAACCGGCTACGATCACCACGATCTCTTCCCGATGATCCTCCATATATTTTAGGATGGTATCAATCGCCTCCTGCCCGAAATCATTTTCAGAGCCTCTGGATAAGGTGTAGGCTTCATCGATAAACAGCACCCCGCCTTTGGCCTGCTCCAGCACAGCCATCGTTTTCGCCGCCGTCTGGCCAACATAGCCAGCCACCAGAGCACTGCGATCCACCTCCACCAGTTGGCCGCCCTTTAAAATGCCCAGCGTTTTATAAATACGGGCCATCAGCCGGGCAATCATGGTTTTGCCTGTTCCGGGATTACCGGAAAAAACCATGTGCAGTGACAGATCCGCCACGGGCAGATCATGCTGCCGCCGCAGCTGATGTACCGTCACCAGATTGATCAGATCCTGCACTTCCTCCTTAATCTGTGTCAGCCCGATATAACTCTGCAGTTCTTCTTTCAATGCTTCTATCGATTCAGCAGGTTCTGCCGCAGCATCTGTTTCAGCCGGAAGCTGATCCTTGTCTTCCTCTGATTTCGGCTGCGGCTCCTGCTGTGCTGTATGCTGCTCCAGTTCTTCCTGCAAGGAGTCCAGCGATAGCGTATCCCTGCCCC
>CAMFFG010000035.1 GCA_945949655.1 uncultured Peptococcaceae bacterium | reverse complement strand
TGGAATTTGCCGTGGGCCGCGCCAGTCAGAAATCGGCAGCCCGCAGCTTTCATGTGCTGGAACCAAAAGGCAGCAAGTGGCATCTCACCGGCTATGCCGCTATGGCCGGCAATTACCTGCTGATGATGTTTTACACCACCGTGGGCGGCTGGATGCTGGCCTATGTGGTAAAAATGATGACCGGTGAATTTGTAGGGCTCTCGCCAGAAGAAGTTGGCGGCATATTTAATGCCATGCTGACACAGCCCGGCTATATGACCGCCTGGATGATCGTTACTGTTATGATCGGTTTTTTTGTCTGCAGTCTTGGTCTGCAAAACGGCGTAGAACGCATCACCAAACTGATGATGAGCTGTCTGTTTGTCATTCTGCTGGCCTTATGCGTGCGCAGCGTCACATTGCCCGGTGCAGCAGAAGGCATTGCCTTTTATCTGATCCCCGATTTTGACCGCATGATGGAAGCCGGTATGGCCGAAGTTATTTTCGCCGCTATGGGTCAGGCATTTTTCACTTTAAGTTTAGGCATCGGCGCTATGTCCATCTTCGGCAGCTACATCAGCAAAGACCGCTCCCTAACCGGGGAAGCACTCAGTATCTGTGCGCTGGATACCACCGTGGCCCTGCTGGCCGGTCTTGCCATTATCCCTGCCTGCTTTGCTTTTGGCATTGATGCCGGACAGGGCCCGGGGCTGGTATTTGTCACACTGCCAAATATTTTTAACCAGATGGTCGGCGGTCAGCTGTGGGGCACGCTGTTCTTTATCTTTATGAGTTTTGCGGCACTCTCTACCGTCATTGCCGTGTTTGAAAATATCATCAGCTTCGCCATGGATCTATGGGGCTGGGACCGCAAAAAAGCAGTTGTCTTTAATGTGATCCTGATCATCCTTCTTTCCATGCCATGCGTGCTGGGCTTTAATCTGTGGAGCGACTTTGCACCTTTGGGCGACGGCTCCACCATTCAGGACCTGGAAGACTTTATCGTGTCCAACAATCTGTTGCCGCTGGGCAGCTTACTGTATCTGCTGTTCTGCACCAGCAAACACGGCTGGGGCTGGGATAACTTTATTACCGAAGCCGATACCGGCACCGGCTTAAAATTTCCCAAGGCGCTCCGCTTTTATGTCAGCTACATTCTGCCTCTGCTGATCCTGTTTATCTTTATCATGGGCTACTGGCAGAAATTTGCCGGATAATCAGCCACAACAATCCAATTACACAATCAGGCCAGCCATCAGATGTATCTATCTGACAGCTGGCCTGGTTTTATGATATACTTGTGGTACAAGTTAAAACTATATGGAGGAGAGATCATGTGGAACATTGCCATCTGCGACGATGAACCTCTCGCCCAGCAACAGCTTGCCGCACTATGGCGCCAACATATTGATGCAGCACAATACAGACTATTTTTTTACACAAACGGAACCGCTCTGCTGTTGGCCAGCCAAACCATCCAATTTGACCTGATTTATCTGGATATCCGAATGCCCGAACCAGACGGCATTGCCACAGCGCGTCAACTGCGTGCAAACCACTGCAGCACTGCCATTATCCTGCTGACCAACTATGATGACTATTTAGAAGTCGGCTATGAAATACAGGCATTTCGCTATCGGTTTAAGCCAATGGAGGAAACCCTGTTTCTACAGGATCTTGCCGCATGGCAGACCCAATATCTGCCACAAAACCAGAGCATTACAGTTACCACGGCCAATGGCGTCCATACCATTGACGTACAGGATATGATCTATTTAGAAATTACCAGCCGTAAAGTGCAGATCATTACCACCAAAGGTACCATATCCAGCACAGAACCGATGCGATACTGGCAGCAGCATCTGCCAGCCGGTCAATTTTTGGAGCCTTACAACAAAATCCTGGTAAACACCAGCCATGTCAAATTTTTTGACCAGAGCAAAGTGATCACCACCGGAAATCATCAGCTGCCCATGTCCCGCCGCAAATATCGGAGCTTTCAGGCAGCCATGCTGCGCATGTAACTGCCACTTTTACACGAAAATCGACCACATTTGCAAAAGCCATTGCACGATTCACTTTGTTTGCGTACAATCAAGAGCAGAGGTTAGCGCTAATCTCCAAAATATATTTTTGGAGGTATCATTTATGAACAATAAAACAAAGAAAATCGTTGCTGGTGTTGTGTTAGGAACATTTGTATTTGGAGCAACTACTCCAGCATTTGCAGAGATATCCAAGCCTAATATAAATAGCTCTGTTACATCTATAACCGAACAAAATGAGAAAACATTGCCTTTATATTCAAATGCTGATTCGGAAACAGAAACTTATGGCATTAAAGGAATAACATTAAAAGCTGTAAAAAAACTTATTGGGGCTAATTGGACTAAGATTATTGATACACTAGATACATTGGGTTTTGATGAATTATTATTGAAAAATCTTGATAATCTCAAAGGGGCATTTTTTGATGCTATGGATGGTTTCTTTGATTTTGCTGATTCTGTTGAAGAAATGCTCCAGCAATCTTTTATGGCAATTGGATTCAATGAAACCTTTGCTGCAATAGCCGCTAAAGTAGTTTGCGAAATTATCATGTAATTCTTGATGAATCCATTAAACAACCAGATTCTGGTGACAAACTATCCAAGAATCTGGTTGTTTTTTATTCCACATTTTGCTCTAACATTGCTTGCCAATTTTCCTGCGTCTTGATGCAATAATACAGAAACAGTGGAACAAAAACTGTGATATTAGAATATAGCCATTTCATTTTGACTGTGCTTTGAAAATAATATCCGCTCAAAAGGCCTTGAACCATACGCGCGATAAAAATTTCCAGAAAAAGAACGATCACTAGCTCCATCCAAAATTTATGGCGAATATTTTTTTCAGAATGGGCAAATACACCAATCACAAGAAGCGTCAACGGAATCAAAATCACTGCAAGCAATACAATGGGGGAAACATCGCCCTTTACTTCCGGAAAAAAGATTTTTGATGCAATCATATAATCGATTGGAAAACAAGCTGTCAACAGTATCGGCATCGCCCAATGATAACGAATTATTTCAACCGTATTTTTTTGATATTTTTCTGAATCAAATGCAACTTCATCCTTCCCTGTCTGCATCACAACAGAAACATCGTGGGCAAATTCTTTTATCAGATCCTGCAGATTTTTAAAATATCCCTCCCACTTTGCCTGAAACATGATCAGACTGACACCGCAAAGCATAAACAATATAAAAAATGCCATGAATATTTTAAAGTTAAATTGCATCATTTCTTCACTCCTACTTCGATTGTTACATTTGAGAACACTATCTTTATTGTACAAACAATAAAACAAAAAACAAGTTTCTCTGTCAAAGTGGTCATTTTTTCTGTCAAAGTGGTAAATCAGGGCTATTCATTCTGAAGGTGTTTTTTTATTGCCATGCATACCACTTTTACACGAAAAACGACCACTTTTGCAAAAGCCATTGCACGATTCACTTTGTTTGCGTACAATCAAGAGCAGAGGTTAGCGCTAATCTCCAAAATATATTTTTGGAGGTATCATAATGAAGGATAAAACAAAGAAAATCGTTGCTGGTGTTGTATTAGGAACATTTGTATTTGGAGCAACTACCCCTGCATTTGCAGAAATATCCTTAGAAAACACTATTACTACAACAAATCAAAGCAGTATCACAAATAACACTTCAGAAAGTGAAATAATTGTTATTAACTCAACTGAACGCGGGAAAATAACAATTACATTAAAAGCTTTAAAAAAATTAATATTAGACAATAAAGATACAATCAAAAATGTACTAGTAGGTCTAAACATCGTGCAAGAAAAAGGTTTTGATTCTTTTTACGATAAGTTTATGAAAGTTTTAGATCTTGTTTTTGACACAAATGATACAATTGAAGATGTGTTTACAGATGCATTAGTCAACCTTGGAGTGAATGAGAGTCTTGCTCGTTCTGCCGCAGAATTGTTGACTCACTTTTTATTTTAGATAACAACTTTTATGAATGGAAGACACTGGAGTGTTTTATAAATCTAGTTTCAGTGTCTTTCATTTATATAATTAGGAGTATTATTATGGAAATACTGATATTTGTAATGATTCTTTTTATGTTGATTGGTGTAAACTTGATAATCTATCAGGTAAAATGGGAGCCATTTTTCCAGAACCTGCGTACGCTTCGTTCTAAACTGGCTGATTCCTGGGAAAAAGCCAAACAAGAGGTCTTACTGGAGGAACAGGAAAAAACAGCTAAATGTCCAAAAGAAAAGCCTCCTCTCTATTTGCGCGCTGCACTCCCCTTACTTTATGCGTTGCTGTTTCCTTTTTTCATTGCCATATTTACAGTATGGCCGGGGTCTCCTTTTGTACAAAAAAATCCGCTGATCCTGTTTTTTTATATATTTGCCGTGCTGATCTCGCTAGTCTGTTATATTATGCAAAAGGATAGCCAGAACTTTTGCATAAAATTCTGGCTTTGCCTGCTCATTTCTCTACTGCTGGAATTTTCTCTAGCCTTTGAATGTTCACTTTTATTAAACGGTTATTATTTTCAATCGGCAGGCAAACTGAAATATTTAGGTAGCGGATTTTTTACTTTTTTCATATTCTTTACATCAGCTCTGGAAACACATCATAACTGGCTGCAATGGCGTGTTTTTGCAAAGCAAATACATTAGGAGAATCCTCTTTATGACAAAATCAACTGCTTCGATTATGTTACAGATCAATAAACGATTATCGGCTGTTATTCTGTCCTTCTGTCTGATTGCGGCAATCTTTGATTTCGCTGTTTGGAGAATCGATGCGATACAGTTGTTACTGCTGTATAGTGCTGTTACACTTGTGTTTTGCAGCGTACCTTACATCCCCATACCAATGTTACAAATTCTCATTCAACTAATCGGTGACTTATTGCACCTGCATCGTTTTCCTGCTTTTTTGCAAAAACATTTTTTTGCGGCAAGCTGTATGATTGCTTTAGGGACTTTGCTATTGTGGCTTCCGATGCTTCTTTCTCTGCTCAATTCTTTTAACAACAGCAGTGTCATAGGTTCTTTTCTTTTTTTACTATGCTGGACCTTATTTTTTCGCGCCCTGGATTATGCGGAACAGCAAGAGCCTGTCTCAATCCATACTTTACAGGAACAACAACAGCATCAGATTCAATTCTGGGCTATATGGCTGCTCGTTCTCATCATTTGCTGCGTAAGCTGTCTGCTTCCAATATTGCCTCTGATTGGCGCTTTTCTATTCAAAACTCCTTTTTTGTGGAATCAGAATCAGCAAATCTTTCTGACAATATCTGCTGTGATTCTGATTTTTACTCTGTTGCTTGGGGTTCTCTATCGGCGCAATGCAAAACGGATTCGTGCCGCATTAGAAAACATGCAATTACAGCATCAGATCGAACAAAACCAACTGTATATTGAACTGTTGTCACAAAAATATCATACCCTGCGGCAATATCAGCACGATTTTAAAAAGCATCTGGCTTATATCCAACAATTAGCGCAGCAAAATGATATGGCCGCCATCGACACATATATCCGTAATGTCTATGCTGACCTGCAAAGCGGCACCGCACTCAAATTGACTGGAAACCAGACACTGGACATACTGCTCAGCGATAAAATACAACAAGCCAAAATGCAAAAGATCGCGTTTCAGCTCGAATACCAGCCCAGTGTGCAGATTTCCCACATTGCTGCGCCAGATTTCTGCATTCTGCTGGGAAATCTTTTGGACAACGCATTAGCCGCATCAGAGCAAAGCACACAAAAACAGATCACCTGTACCATTCAGCAGAAAAACAGCTACTATATGGCCATCCATGTGATAAACAGCTGCGATACCCCACCCGTTATGAAAGAAGGCATTCCCCAAAGGAAAACGCCTTCGGAACAACACGGCTATGGCGTACAGAATGTACTGAACTGTGCCAAAAAATACGGCGGCCATTGTCAGTTCACTTATTGCTCAGATCAAAAACAATTTCAGGCAACGGTATTGCTGCCCTACGCTGAACTAGATTGAAACAGATGAAAACAACCAGGCCAGTCATCAGAATCTATCTAACAACTGGCCTGGTTGTTTTATATTTTTTAAAACAAATCACTATGTAAAACGATTTGATGCCACAATATCAAGCATGATCTTCTATCTCCTCCAGAAGTTCAGAAAACGAACTGTATCGTTTATACGTTTCCGGGCGCTTCCGCATCTCCTCGGCCTCTTTCATGGCTGCAATGGTGTCGGCGTTGGGAAGATCAGCAAATAACTCCTGTGCCTTCCCTTTCACATCGGTATCAATAGAAATACTTGTGGAAACTTTAGACATAGCAATCCCTCTGCCTAGATTATATGTCCGTTTTACCCGATTTTCAATAGATGATACAGAGTTTTTATTATAAAATACAGCACCGCACAATGACACGGAAAGCTTGTTATCTTCACATTTTCTTTATATTTTTTTCATCAAAATAAATTCTCATGAGGCGTTTTTTCTGGTACAATAATAAACACACCTTATGTATGGTGTCAGGTTACACAGGAAAGGGAGCTTTTGTATGAAACGGATGATCAGTTTATCTTTAATTTGCGCCATACTGCTGATGGGATGCGGCAGTCAACGGGGTTTTGCAGCGCAAACGCCGGAGGAGACCATCAACACTGCCTTTTCTGCTTTAAAAAATCTGGATATGGAAACCTTTAATGCCTGCACCAACAACAAAACCGGCACCGGCTACAAAATGTTCAGCGATCTGTTTCTGAAAAAAGATAATGCCAAGACCCGGCAGCAGCTGGCAGAAGCCATGGTTGAAAATCTTTCCTGGGAAATAAATGCAGTCCACGAAAGCGGTCAGACGGCCACAGTGGATGTCACCCTTCATAACAAAGATTTCTCCGATGCTATCGGTATGTTTGTCGCCGACCTGATTTATAAAGTGAACAGCAGCCAGCAGGAAGGCGTGGATCTCACCGCTCTGATCCGCAGCACCATCGACGAAGCCAAAAATAGTCCGGAAAATCTTCTTCCTTATCTGCAGAACTGTAAAAACGTTTTTTCAGCCGATGTAACCATCAATCTGAAAAAAGTGGATGACTACTGGCAGATCCAGCTTGACGATACCCTTTGTGATAATCTGACCGGTCATTTGAATAGCGCCAATTTCTCTAAAGATGTGTCCGCCAAAATATCAGCTGCCGAAGAACTGCTAAACCGCAATCTGGAGCGGTGGGGCGTGGATGCAGATGAACAGGCCAATCAGTGGGTGGAACAGCTGGAAGCAAAACTGGAACAAATTTTCAAATAAAAATTCGCATAAACCCAAACCATAGGGTCTCCATTTGAGTAACTATCAAAAAAGCTATCGACGATGATACCCTCACCGGATCGATAGCTTTTTTTGTTTGGGCGCTGCCTTTTTTATCTGGCCGGCACAATCTCCAGCCAGTAGCCGTCGGGATCGCTGATAAAATAAATTCCCATGGCTTCATTTTCAAAACAGATACAGCCCATTTCCTTATGTTTGGCGTGAGCCGCTTCAAAATCTTCCACCGTAAACGCCAGATGGACTTCGTTATCCCCCAAATTGTACGGGCGATCCCAATCCCGCAGCCAGGTCAGTTCCAGATTAAAACCGGTCTTTCCATCGCCCAGATACACCAGAATAAAGCTGCCGTCCTCGGCCTCCTTGCGGCTGACCTCTTTCAACCCTAGCGCCTCTTGATAAAACGCCAGCGATTTTTCCAAATTCAACACATTGTAATTGTAATGGGCAAACGTAAACTGCATAGCACATTCCTCCTGATTTTTGATTGTTTTATGATTTAATACTAGCAAACTTTATATAAAAAAGTTTTTCATATATAGTTTAAATGATATCATCGCAGAAAACAATCGTCACATAAAATAATCCCAGAAAGCTGATTTTTACGTCCCATAGAATTATTGATTTACCACTTTTACATAAAAATCGACCACTTTTGCAAAATCTCTTGAAAATATTATTTCATTCTATAAAATTATACTTGAAATTGGCGCCAATCTCTAAAAAATATTATTTTGGAGGTATCACTATGCATACAACTACAAAAAAAGTAATTTCAATCTTATTGACAGTTTTCTTTATATGTAATATATTTTCACCAACGGCATTTGCATCGCAAAATTATTTAGATATAAAGGATATACAGCGTTCAGAGTTACTTTATTATAACCATGTTGACGCCAATAATGAAGCAGAAACCGTAGTTGAACCACGAAATGCTGTTACTAAAATTGTTAAAAGTGCTATCAATTTTATTAAAAACAATAAAGAAGCGGCAGCAAAAGTTGTTGAAGCTGTTTCTGGCCCTACCGTAGCCAAAAATTTTTTGAAGTACTATGATAAAGTTGTTGAAGCATTAGATCCATTATTAGAATGGAGTGAAGTTCCTGCTCAAGCTGTATATGATGCAGTTCGTAGGGTACTAGTAGCTGCTGGTGCCAGTGAAACAGTTGCTGTGAATATTGCTTTAGCAATCAAGGAAGGATTGAGTTGGTTTGTATAATATGAGTGATAGAGAGCAGTTATATTTTGATGCTTTAAATGAAATTGCCGGATACCTTGGTGACAGTATAGATCATCCAATTTCAGTATCTTTATTATGCCTTCGATTGGATATCACGAATGAAGAAAAGGGAAAGATTTTCTTTGAATTTAATCAAGTGTTAAGAAGC
>CAMFFG010000034.1 GCA_945949655.1 uncultured Peptococcaceae bacterium | reverse complement strand
AATACTGCACACTTTACACAATAGTGGTGGAAATGAACGTCAACAACCAATTTACCCCTTGGTTATATTGTATCGATTGTCCTTTCATTTGTCTATCAATTTTATTTTGTCAGAATTTTTATGGGATACAACATATATTTGTCATGCAGCATCGCTAGGTTTCATTTGGCATCGTTACGCAAAGAAGCCTGCATCAGACCGCATTGCTGCAAGGTCTGACACAGGCTTCTGCTACAATATTACAATTTCATTTCAACCTATGCCGATGAATCTTCTCACCATTACATCACTTTCAAGCCCAGTGGAATTACAACCAGAGCCATAAGCAGTGTCAAGAATACGATCATGATGGCACCGGCCGTGTAAGCCGATTTCGTGGTTGTAAAGGCGTGGGAATGAATCATAGCGCCATTTACCGAGCCTGCTGGTGTCAACAGGCCAATTACACCGAAGATGGTGATTACCATCAGCGCAACCTGCAGGTTGAACTGTACCTGCTGTGCCATTGTCATAGCAATGGTCAGCATGGTGATGGTTACAGCAACGTTATTAGCAAAGTTTGTCAGCAAGAATGTAATCACACCCAAAGCAATCAAGAATGCATAGCTTGGCAGGCCAAACAATGGACGCATGATCTGACCGATCATTGGAGAGATCCCGGCACCTTCGCTTGTGATCTGTCCAGCAACTACCATGGCAGATGCCACAACCAGAATCAGATCCCAGTAGAAATAAGCAGGTGCTTTTTTCTTATCCAATACAGGCTGTCCGTCTACATGCCAAACCATTGCAAAGGCAATGACCGCGATAACCCAGCCGTACACGCCAATATTTTTCAAGAACAATCTCCAGCCTTCGGCACCGCCCACAAAGCTGATGATAATACAACCAATTACGTTGGCCAGTGTGACGATCAATGCAGCTTTCTGCCGCTTTGTTAAAGGAGCACTTTCTTTTGCGAACTGTGTGATATCAATTTCTTTCAGTTTATCTACTTTGCAGCCCGGTGTAATAAACATCACAACCATCCAGCCAACGCAGGTAACGAGCAGCGCAACAACTTCGGTGATGATCCAGCCGCCCATGTTGATCTGGATTCCAGCTTTCATGGCCATACCAACGCTCATCAGGCACCAGCCACGGAAGGGGAACAGGGAGAAAGCAACACTACAAACTACCATGAAGCCCATCAGTACCATAGCCGGATATAAGTCGCCTTTTTTGTAGCCAGCCTGACGGAAAATTTCTTCATAAATAACGAACATCATCAAAGCAACCAGAGTCTGGTTTACCAAAATGGTAGCCAGCGCAGGTACGATCACGATAAACGCAGTCAGCAGCCAAGGTTTCCCCTGGGTAAATTTTGCGCCTAACAATTTATTGGAAATCCATTCTGTTAAATGGCTTTCCTGCAGCATCCCAACAAAGAACATCCCTAACAGCATCAGCATAACAGATTCGCTGCCAAATGCGGAAGCCAGTGCTTTCCCGGCATTCCCGAAATCGGTAACGCCCAACGCAACCAGAGCCAGCAACGAGGTCCAGCACAGGTTATCTGCGTCTACCGACCACCCGTAGATCATACCAATAAAAATCCCGATAATTGCCATACCGTATGGTGTGATGGTTCCAATTGGCGGAATCAACCGGAATAAAAACATAAACGCCAAAACAACTGCAAGATGTACATACTTCATATTAAAACTTTTTGTGTTTTCTGACATATCAAACGCCCCCAGTCAACTTCTCCAACACATGTTTCATCATTTATAAAATATAATATTACATATTCCATGCTGTTCGCCTTTGCCGTTTCAAACCAACTTGACTTTGATCTAAATGACGTCCCTCCCCTATTATTCAATTGTTCTGCCCGGCAAAGGCAACAGCCTAAACCCACATATATAGTGCCCCAGTTCCAATATGTGTTTTTCTTTTCCAAATTACATATTTCTAATTGGTTCTTAATAATATAGTCGATTCTTATAATTTTTCGGTCAGGATCTGATAAGCCGGTGCCCCTTCACATTCTGCCGGGATATCAACACCCAACAGAACGGCAGCAGTCGGTGCAACGTCCACTTCACGAATCCAGCGGTCTGTACGGTAATTCTGTTTGATACCGGGGCCTGCTGCCAGGAAAATTGGCGACAGAGTTGTATCATTATGCCCGCATGCAGTGGACAAGCCATTGCCGTGGTCATAGCAGTAGTCGTCATGTACAAAGAATACGATATCAGAACCCATCGGGCCGCCTAACCCCAGCAATACGGCATCCTTGTTGTGCAATGCCATGGATACAATGCGTTTTCCAGTTTTCTTATCTTTATAGCCATACAAATCTGTGATAATCTGTTCTTCCAGCTCATACTTATCTGCCGGATCCACAATTCCATGTGGCTGTCTGCCTTTCAGGTTAATATAGATGCTGTTGGAACGAGTCTGTACGGCTCTTGTCTTGCTCCAATCCACTTCCGGCAGGTCGTTACCGCTTTCATCTTTTTTCATTACAGTATATCCCATGCTGGCCAGCGGGTCTACGCAGATCCCGCAGCTTTCCCCGATTACATGCGCTTCGCCTTCCGGACAAACCTGTGCATGGTCAGAGAACACAACAATGGTCCAGCCTTCATCGATCAGGTGCAGGAAACTGCCAATGTAATCGTCGGTCAGCTTGTAGGTGGCCTCTGCATATTCCACTGCCTGCGCTTCACTGATTTGAGAAGTGGAGCGTTCTTTCAGATATTTCATGTAGTTATGCCCTTCCAGGTCCGGCCCATGATAATGGGAGAAGATCACTTCTACGCCGTGTTCCTGGATCATGTAATGCATACATTTGCTCTGCCATTCTGCCGACAGGGCCCACTGTGGGTGGTTGCATTTCAAAATCAGTTCTGGGTCGTTCCCACTCATCTGGCTGGTTGGTACGACCTGACCAAATTTTTCTGTAATTTCTTTGAACAGGCCGCGTGGTGTCCATACAGAATCATCTTCGCAGCTCATACCGCGAGATGCCCACATCCGCACATAGGAACCGTCTTCTGCAATTTCCAAAGCGCGGAATGTGCGATGCACTTTTTCCATACTGCCATTCTGGCGAGGGAACACATCCATTACATATGGTGTAAACACATCGTTTTCCAGCACTGCAATTGGTTCATCTTTCGATTTATCGGCGTACATGGCAATGTGATCATACTTACCTGCTTCATTTTTCAGAATCAGACCAAACCGTACAACTTTACCCATACCAGTCAGCATGACAAATTCTTTTGCGCCTTCTGGCAGTTCAAATCCCCACTGCTGTGGTGGATAAATTGGAGAAATAGAGCAGCTGCTTGGGAAGTCGGCCAAAGTCCACATCAATCCGCGGTCCAGAGGGCCTTCCCCTTCATGCTCAAACTGAATGGCATTTGTCACAAAGCTGCCTGGAACCACATAGCCTTCTACGTTTACATCTTCTACATATTTATCATAGTACTGTTTCAGCAGGGCTTTTGCTTCTGGTGTATTGGAGCTCTGCTGTGGGATCCCCATGAATTTTAACTGTTCATCACCAGCCAGTTTGGATTCACGCACAGACATCGGCATATAGCCCGGTTTTTGCGCCTTGGTGCTGGCAATAAACACGGTATCAAAGTCTCTGGCAGAAGAGAATGCGCAAACAGCGCCAGGACTGGAGCCGTCAACGGTAATCAGATTTTCATTGTCGATGGTTGGAGGCCATGCACCGCCTGGCCAGTGCCATACCAATGTTTTTTTGCCAGCTTCTGCTGTGATATTCCACAATGGCTGAACCTTCAGGAAATTGGAATAAAACGCTGCATAGGTGATCTCCAGATCCTCACCGGACAGGTTGTAGTCCATAATCCCATGGGTCATTGGATAGCAACCGGTTCCCAGTGTCGCCCACATAGGAGGTGTAATGGTAGGAACAGCCCCCAGCAGCCGCAGATCTTCCCGGCAGGAACCCAATTCCATCAATTTTTTTACATTTGGCATTTTCCCTTCGTTCACCATGCGTTTGGTAAACCGAGGATCCATACCGTCAATCCCCAACATTAAAAGCTTGTCTGTTAATCCTTTTGAACGTAACATAAATACATCCTCCTCTTTCCATAAAACTCTTTCCATTAAAAAATGTTCATAAACAATTACATTTACAAAATGAAATTTGTATTATTACTATAAGTGTTCTTTCTATAATTAATATATACTATCTTTCGTTTCTTTTCTATCAGTTTTATTTTGTTTTATATTTTACGGGATACAGTATTATTTTGTTTCTATAAAAGTTCTGTTAAAGCTTTTCTCCTGTCATAACCAAAAGGGCATGATACCGAATAAATCTATTTCGATATCACGCCCTTTTTCTTGCTAGACTCCCATCAGGCAGCAATTACATTGCCACTTGACAGAAAATATTTTTCAAATGGTCTTACATCTTCTCTGTAAAGATCTGATATGCCGGTGCGCCTTCACATTGTTCCGGTATGTCTACGCCCAGCAGCACGGCTGCAGTTGGGGCCAAGTCCACTTCGCGGATATAGCGATCGGTACGATAGTTCTGTTTAATTCCAGGGCCAGCTGCCAGGAAGATCGGCGACAGCGATGTGTCATTGTATCCCCATGCGGTGGATAACCCTGGGCCATGATCGTCTACATAGCTTTCATGCAAGAACAGTACGATATCAGAGCCCATCGGGCCGCCCAGACCCAACAGCACAGCATCTTTGTTGTGCAGTGCTAACGCAACGATCCGATGCCCTGTTTTTTCGTCTTTATATCCATACAGATCGGTGATGATCTGTTCTTCCAGTTCGTATTTGTCCGCCGGATCAACAATACCGTATGGATCGCGCCCTTTTACGTTGATATAGATACTGTTGGAGCGCGTCTGAATTGCCTTCGTTTTTGTCCAGTCAATTTCCGGAAGTTCATTGCCATCGGCATCTTTTTTCAGCACGGTATAGCCCATGGCCCGCATTGGGTCAACGCAGACACCGCAGTTTTCGCACAATACATGAGGGCCTTCTTCCGCCGAAATCAGCGCATGGTCAGAGAAGATCATAATGGTCCAACCCTCGTCGATCAAATGCATAAAGGTTCCGATGTAATCGTCGGTCACTTTATAGGTCGCCTCTGCAAATTTTACCACTTCGTTTTCATCATATCGGGATGTGTCACGATTTTTCAAATATTTGATATAGTTGTGGCTCTGCAGGTCAACATTGTGCATATGGGAGAAAATTACTTCTACCCCGTGGTTTTCGATCATATGGTGCATCAGCTTGCTCTGCCATTCTGCCGCCTTGATCCACTGCTCATTGTTGCATTTCAGAATTAAGTCAGCATCGTTCCCACTCATCTGGCTGGTTGGCTGTGGAGGCCCAAACAAGTCGCAGGCTTCTTTGAACAGCGATTTCGGGAACCATACAGAGTCATCATCGCAGCTCATGCCACGGGAAGCCCAGATGCGCACATAGGATCCATCTTCCGCAATTTGCAGCGCTCTCATGTTGCGATATACCCGTTCTTCTCCGTTTGGTGTTGGAATGGTGTCATAAACATCTGTTGTAAATACATCGTTCAACAGCACCTTGATTGGCTCTGGTGTGGATTTATCTTTATAAATGGCAACTCTGTCATAGATTCCTGCTTCGTTTTTCAAAATCAGTGCATTGCGCACGACCTTACCATAATAGGTGATCATCACAAATTCCTTGGCATCGGAAGGGATCTCAAATTCCCAGCCGTTTGCAGGGAAAATAGGGGAAATGCAGCAGCTGGTAGGGAAATCTGCCAGCATCCAGTTCAGCCCTCTGTCTTCTTCAAACAGAACATTGTCAACAACAAAGCTGTCTGCTGGATGATAGCCTTCTACTGCGATGGTTTCTTTGTATTCCTGTCTGTACTTGGCCAGTCTTTCTTTTGCTTCGTCTGTTTTGCCCGCTTTCATTGGCATGCCCAGGTAGCGCAGCGTTTCGTCGCCTTCTACATCGGTGGTGCGGACAGACATTGGCATATAGGAAGGCTTCTGGGCTTTTGTGCTGGCAATGAACAGCATATCCAGGTCGCGCTCGTTGGACCAAGCACAGCATGCCCCTGGACTGGACCCATCAATGGTGATCAGATTTTCGCTGTCAATGCTTGGCGGGAAACTGCCGCCTGGCCAGTGCATAACCAGTGTCTTTTTCCCAGCTTTTGCAGTTACATTAAACAGTGGTTCAGCTTTCAGGAATACAGAGGAAAACGCACCCAGCGTAATATCCTTGTCATTCTCTGCGGAAAGGTTGTAGTCCATAATGCCATGGGTCATTGGATATGCGCCGGTAGCCAGTGTGGCCCACATAGGTGGCGTGATCGTGGGGTTGGCCCCCAGCATCATCAGGTCTTCCCTGCAGGAACCCATGTCCATCAATTTTTTAAAGTTTGGCATTTTTCCTTCATTTACTAAGCGTTTTGTAAAACGGGGATCCATCCCGTCCACACCCAGCAGAAGCAATTTGTCGTTCAGTGCTTTACTTCTTAACATAAAAATGACCTCTCTTTCAAAAATAAATTTCAAAAAATAAACCATACACCTGTTTTACAAGCTGATACATGGTTGAACATCATCTGTATTGGAATCATCAAATTTCATCCTATACAATAATATTATAACATAAACTTTTTCTTTCTCCATGATTTTTATCTTGTTATATTTTTTATTGGATACAATATTATCTTGTTTCATATTGCAGCAGGGATCTCGAAAACTTTACAAACACCCTGCAGAATATTATAATACTATTCATACAGTTTTATCTTACCACAATCATCGAAGCAGGAGGAGCGTTATGCGTCTTGAACAATTGCGTTATCTGAGTGATATTCAATATACCAATTCCATTTCCAAAACAGCAAACCGTTTTTTCTTGTCCCAGCAGTCGCTTTCCAATAATATTCGTCAGCTTGAAAAAGAACTCAATGTTGTTTTGTTGGAGCGCTCCCCTTTTGGCGTGAGCCTGACAAAAGAAGCCCGGGAACTGCTTGCTTTGAGCGACCCTTTTATCAAACAATACGACGACCTGCAAAATCAGTTTGCACTGCAGCGGGAGGAAAGTCCGGATGAATTTGTGAAACATATTCGAATCTACTGCTCTTCGGTACTGTCTACGCTGGTTTTGCCAAAAGCCATTGCGCTTTTTAAAAAGCGGTATCCCCATACGCGTATTTCTGTGAAAGAAATCTCTTACCGCGATACGTTTTCGTTTGTGGAAAAAAAAGCATGCGATATTATTTTTCTCAGCATCAACGAGGAATATTTTCTGGAACAGTTGGCACAGCATGATGTCTCTACCTTCCATTACAATATTATGCTGACCGACAGAATGGTGGCCTGCGTTTCCGCACAATCACCATTAGCACAAAAGGAAATCATTGAACAGAGCGATATCGCATCCCATTTGTTCACCTATCTAAATATTGTCCCGTTGAAAAAGAATAATGCCAACGACTCCAACCTGGCCCTTTACAATTCACACAATATTGAATTTCATCTGCGGGCTTTGCAGGAGATGGATGTGATTTCCCTGATGCCTCGCTATGTGTACACCAATTTATTCGACAGCAAACACTATGTATCCAAATTTTTGGAAGGCGCGCAGCAAACCATCTATCACGCCACCATTTATCCCGACAAAACACCAAATCCGATTGTCAAAGAACTTGTAAACATTGTCACATCTTTGATCTGAGCACAAAAAAACGGGAGATCGACCTTGCATCTAAAACGTAAGGTCGATCTCCCGTTTTTTATTTTTCCGTTCAAATCTTTTTTGTTCCATTCTTTTTCGTCAAATCTGTGAGATCCATGTTTCGATTTCCGCAACCGCTGGTTTTTCCTGCAATACAATTGGCAGCTTGATGCCGCAGGCGCCCCGATCTATCCGTGTGCGCGCTGTGAACTGATCATTTTTGTAGCTGTGCTTCATCACATAAATGCCGCAGCTGGAAACACCCCAGAGCTGCATAGTCTGCTGGTCTAATTCCCGCTTGATCTCCGCATAGTCTACTGCATCTTTACTTTCCAGCACATAAGCAAAGCCTTCCTGATCGGCATAAATTTGTACAATGTCAAACTGACACTGCTTTTGGCGTTCCACCTGATGTAACAGATCGGCAAACTGATACCCATATATTTTTTTCTCGCCTGCCATCACAAATTCTGTACTTTTTCCGCAGAACACGATGTTCGGCGTTTTTCCTGTAAAACCATCAATGCGGACAACATCCTGTAGATTATAGCGATACAAGCCAGAATAGGTGGTCACGATCAGCTCATAGCAAGCTCCGTCAGTCACCTCCCACATACAGAGTGGGGTCCCTCCGTTCAGTGGACGGAATTCAAAAAAGCAGGCAAAGGGCGCAGCCACACCAGAAGCACTGGACAATCTTGTGGGAATATTCAATTTACATTCACTGGCGCCGTAGCCCATTTCAAAGCATTTTGTGCCGGCCGGCAAACGGCGCAGCACCTCACGCGCATCTCTGCCCACGGAGGCCGACAGCCAGCAGCTGACCATCTGCAGCTCTGGCCAGATGGCTTTGATATCATCCGGCTCTGTAATCAGACAGCCCTTTCTGTCATACAAAGCCTGCAGTTCATCCGCGCGGGCTTCATTGGGCTGAAACGTCACCTTTAGCCGTTCGCGGACCTCTGGAAGCAATTCTACAGAAAACGCCCCCCGGCGAATGTCTTCTATCATCTGCTGCCCTTCTGCGATGATCCGATCCAATAGCCGACCCAAATGGATCACATTGTTGCAGAAAACTTTGCTGGATCGCGTTTC
>CAMFFG010000033.1 GCA_945949655.1 uncultured Peptococcaceae bacterium | reverse complement strand
ATTGATATCGGACACCGCATCATGAAAGCTGCCGGTCAAATAGGCCATGGCCACCAGCAGCAGATTGCCCAGACTGTGTCCGTCCAGCCCCTCGCCCCGCTCAAAACGGTAATCAAACAGCTGCTCCATCAGATCCTCCCGGTCCGACAGCGCCACAATGCAGTTGCGCACATCACCCACCGGCACCATGCCGAACTGCTCCCGGATGCGGCCGGAGCTGCCGCCGTCATCGCCCACAGAGACAATGGCCGTAATATTACTGGTGTATTCTTTTAAGCCCCGCAGCAGCACTGAGAGGCCCGTGCCCCCGCCGATCACCACAATATGCGGGCCCTGCTGCAGCGTGCGCCACTTGTTGTAAGCTTTGCGACTGCGTTCTTCTTTCCATTTTTTATATTCACGATACTCGATGGTTTTCGCCTCCCCTCAGGCTTTTCGCGTTCGACTGCGGCAGAAAATCTCTTTTTCTGCAAGTCTGTCAGTTATCCCGATGTTTTACGTTAACCGGATAACCTTCCTGTTCCAGAATCTGTCCGATTTTGATCCCCAAGGCAATAGAACGATGCTGCCCGCCTGTGCAACCAATCCCTATGGTGAGATGGGTCTTGCCCTCTTTGATATAGTTTGGCAGCAGAAATTTCAGCAGATCGGTAAATTTCTGCAAAAATTCCTGACATTCCGCCGAGCGGAACACATACTCCTGCACCGCCGGATCCCGCCCGGTCAGTGGGCGCAACTCCGGAATATAAAAGGGATTGGGAATAAACCGCACGTCCATTAGAAGGTCAGTATCGATGGGAATCCCGTGTTTATACCCAAACGTGATGATACTGATTGACAGTTTATCGCTGAACTCGGCCCACTGGCTGCGCAGTTCGCTGCGCAGTTCACTGGCTTTCAGCCGAGATGTGTCGATAATTTTATCGGCTCGGCCCCGCAGTTCGCTTAGCTTCTGCCGTTCCAGACGAATACCTTCGCTGATGGTGCCCTGCGGGCTTAACGGATGGTTGCGGCGGGTCTCCTTAAACCGCTGGATCAGCACATCATCCGAGGCCTCCAGAAACAGGATCTGATAAGGAATATCCATATTGTGCAGTTCATCCAGATTATGATTCAGATCATCCAGAAACAGATCGCCACGGATATCGATCACCAGCGCAATTTTGCTGACTTTCCCGTCGGACTGTAGACACAGCTCGGCAAATTTAGGAATCAGCGGAGCAGGCAGATTGTCTACACAAAAATATCCCATATCCTCAAATACTTTGATCGCGTTGCTTTTGCCAGCACCGGACAGTCCTGTTATAATTACAAAATTTGAATTTACCATGACAGCTGCTCCTTCCGAAAAATCAATCTCTTTTTATGATAACAAAGTTCGCAGGCAGAAACAAGCAGAGAATCTTTTTATTTTCTGTATTCTTGACGCACCACAAAAGACAGTCATTGTGCTGTGTTGGCTACCTCCACTGCCTTACGCAACGCTTCAAAAAAGCTGCAGATACCACTGGGCAAAGGACGTCCCCCACAACAGTACCGGCCAGACAGCCAGCGCAATAAAAGGCCCAAAGGGAAAGGCTTTGCCCGGTTCCAGTTTCTGCTGGGCCAGCTGTCCCGCCAGACCAAGCACACATGCTGCAAATAAGGTAAACACGGTCAACAGCGGTCCCAGATACACACCCAGCAGAAAAAACAGCTTAATATCTCCTCCGCCCATGGTTTCCTGCTGCATCACGGCATCGGCAACCAGCACCACCAGCAGAAGCGGTACCGCTACCGAACAGCCACCAAGCAGCCCCTGCACCAGCGTATGGGCCAGACTGACACCGCACAGCAGATTGAGCGGAATATAAGCCAGCAGCCCGGTTACCAGCAGTCTGTCCGGAATCAAAAAACTGTGATAATCGATCACCGCCACCAGCACCAGAATGCTGCCCAGCACTGCAAATTTCAGCATCTGCCAGCTGATCCCAAACCGCCACACCAGCGATACAAACAGCACTGCCATCAGCCCGCCCGACAATAGCGCCTGCAGCCGGAAAAGCAAACCGCCCGTCAATATGGTCCACTGCCCCTGCAGCCTCCGCCAGGCCATAAAATATAAAAATGATCCTGTTATCATACCAGCCGCAATAGCCGTTAATACATGTACCTCCTGTAAAATTACTAATAACTCCAGTTTCGCCCATCCCCTTCCGAGCCTTCTGATACTTCCGTTCCTAATATACCATATAATGGATATTTGTTCAACTGTTTGTATCAAGGTCTGCATAGGAAAACTGCTTCGACAAAAAATAACCGGAAAGAACGCTCTGACCAGCGTCTCTCCGGTTATTGCTATGGTTTCGTATTCTATCTTACACGACCATGCTGCTTTTTTTACACAGCATAGGATGATTACAGCTTGATATACTGAATAGCGATACATCTCGGCCCGCCCTGGGTAACAAAGGCTGGCGACAGCTCTAGGATTTCCACCTTTGCCTTGCCGAAAGCCTCTTTCATGATGTGGGCAATATCCAGCGCATCTTTAGCGGCCCGAGCATGGGAGATCGAGATCAGATAACCTTCTCCTACACCTTTTTTCTGAAAATGATGCATCACTTTTTTGGCAGCGCCTTTGATGGTACGACTGATCCCAAAGGCATCCAGCCGTTTGCCGTCCGGCGTCTGTTGCAGCAATGGTTTTACCTGCAACGCTTCCCCAAATTTAGCTGCCAGCGGCGTCAGGCGACCGCCACGGCGCAGAAAACCAAAATCCTGTGCGATCAGGAAGGACTCACAATGTTCCACACAATCGTCCAACGCCCGCACAATATCGGCCAGTGATTTGCCCTGCTGGGCCATCTGCTGTGCCTTGTACACCAGATGGCGGTGCGGTCCGCACAGTGTACGCGTGTTATACACAACAATATCTTCTTTGTTGTCTACCATTTCTCTGGCTCCGCAGGCGCTGAGATAGGTACCGGACAAGCCATCGGCCATGGCAATATTGATGATCTTCCGGCCGGCGTGCCGCTTAAAGGCTTCCACAAATTCACCGATGGGCGGCTGCGAACTCCTGGGCACACCACCCTGGGCAATGAGCCCATAAAAATGATCCATGTCCACCTGCAGGTCCCGATACTCTTCGTCCAGAATACTGATGGACAGCGGAATCACATCGACCCCCAGCTCTTTGCTTTCCGCTTCTGTTATTAATGTTGAAGAATCCGTTATAATTTGAACCATATGCGCACCCTCGCTCTATTTCTTTTTTGTATATCTCTGAAATAAGCAGATATCGTTTTTAAAACCGCATCATGTGTCTTTGAAACCTCTCTGTATCCTTATCATAACATATTTTTTAGGAAAAGAAAATATATTTTTGTCAGATATACGGATTTGTCTATTGACAATTTCAGGGTGCTTACTGCAGAAAGCTGTGTCTGAACGGATCACTCCTGTATGGAATGCTGCAGGCTCCATTCTTTGAGAATACGGCCATCCCGCAACAAATCATGTAATCTGGTCTCATCGCGGCTGGCCAGCGCATCCCGATATTCCTGCAGAGAGCCTATAATGGTATCCACTTCATATAACAGAGCATCCTGATTCATCAGAAACAATTCCGTCCACATATCTTCATTTAATTTTGCCACACGGGTTAAATCTTTAAAGCTTCCTGCGCTGAAGCCGCCCTCATTCTTCATCGTCGGACTTTTGATATAGGCGCTGGATACCACATGGGCCAGCTGCGATGTAAAAGCGATGGTTTTATCATGTT
Source organism: uncultured Peptococcaceae bacterium (assembly GCA_945949655.1). Taxonomy (GTDB): domain Bacteria; phylum Bacillota; class Peptococcia; order Peptococcales; family Peptococcaceae; genus UBA7185. Next base: position 5,078 of record CAMFFG010000033.1, on the reverse strand, counting down.
CTTTTGGCGTGGTGTACACAATGCGTCCGAATTTTAAATCCCGGGCTAGCTGTTCCACCGTCTTGCGTGCCTGCTCCGGCACATCCTCTGTCGGCGTTAAAATCATGCTGGCGCCTTTGTACAGGTCCGGCAACGAGTAGGCAAAACCGGAGAATTCCCGACCTGCCATGGGATGACAGCCAATAAAAATGACACCCCGTTTCCGCAGCACATCTTCCACCGCCGATACGATGCTTTCCTTAACACCACCGGCATCAATGACAATACTGCCCGGACGAAAATACTGCTGGTTCGCCAAAATAAAATCAATAATGCCCTGGGGATGCAGACAGATGATACTCAAATCGGCCTGTCCCAGTTCTTCCGGGATAATAGCCTGATCGATGGCATCGGCATGCAGCGCCATCTGCACCGACTTGCTGTTTAAATCCCGACCGACCCCCAGACAAGTATGATTTGTATATGCTTTAATAGCTTTACAGAACGAACCGCCAATCAGCCCTAATCCTACCACTGCTATTTTCATAATGATCACCCCAAAAAGTTTATTTTTGCATCTGTCTTTCAGTTTACTCGCTAGCCGACTGCTTGACAAGCCTTTTTTGCTGGCAGAAAAACATTAAAAAAGCATCCGCCCTCTGCCACGCAGATGACGGACACTTTTCTCTTTGTTTATTCTGTTATTCTGTGCAAACACGCACACCGAAATAGATTCCATGATGTTGTGTGGCTCGGAGCTGTTTGCCCATATCTGCCATGGCATTACAGCCCCAGCTGCTCTGCATCCTTGGCGCGGATCAGCAGCTCATACTGCACGCTGTATTCGGGGCGGATCCCCATGCTGCCATACTGCCCGCGCCCTTTGTTCATGTTGTGCATCTTCACACGGTAATTCACGCCGTTCTGCTGCAAAAATGCCTGCATCTCCCGCATTTTCTGCAGGTCAAAGCCAATGTAAACGGTCTTTGCGTTAAACATGGTGATCATGTGGCTCCGCCTCCCTTTCTGTTATCTGTTTTCCTTCTGTATGCATTCCGCCAGTTCAGCGCACAGCTGATGGATGGTTTTACCCAGCAGCGGATGGCGCACAAAGCCAGCGATCTCATCCAGCGGTTTTAGTACAAACATGCGGTTCTGCATATCCGCATGGGGCACCGTTAAGGCTTCGGTATCGATCACCGCATTATCGTACAGCAGAATGTCCAGATCAATGGTGCGGGGGCCCCAGTGTATTTTGCGCTCCCGACCCAGCCGCTGCTCAATGGCATGCAGGGTATCCAGAAACTGCTGGGGGTTCTGCAGCGTTTTCACCTGCAGGCAGCCGTTGATAAATTCGGGCTGATCGGTATAACCGTAAGGCGCCGTCACAAACAGACTGGAAGCCTTCACGATCTGGCAGTCTCGCTGTTCGTTCAACAGCAGCATGGCATTGCGGATAAATGCCTCCCGGTTGCCCATATTGCTGCCAATACCCACATATACCGTATGCCACTGCCGTTCCACCGTCACCGATACGGAATCAAAGGGCAGCAGAATGGGCGCATTGGGCTTTTTTACTTCCAGTATGATACGCTGCACCAGCGGAAACTTTAATAAAATTTCTCTGGCCAACACATCCGCCACTGTTTCGATCAGCCGCACCGTGTGGGTCTCCATCCATTCTTTAATGAAATAACATACTTCGCCATAGTTGACGGCCTGCGCCAGATCATCCTGTCTGGCGGCCCGGCTGGTATCCACAAAAAGCTGGGCGCAGATCAGAAATTTCTGCCCTAATTTATTTTCTTCCGGATACACACCGTGGCGGGCGTATAGTTCCAGATTTTGAATACTGATTTTATCCATAGGTTTCGTTCCCTCACAATTGCTTACTGTAGCGGATGGCCTCCGCCATCTTGATTGCTCTGGCATTTTCTTTAATGTCATGCACCCGCACAAAATTCCAGCCTGCCAGCACGGCCATTACCGTTGTCACCAGCGTGCCTTCCAGCCGCTGATCAACTGGTAGATCCAGTGTCAGCCCGATCATGGATTTGCGCGAGGTACCCAGCAGCATGGGGTACCCCAGCAGGTTGAACTGTTCCAGCTGCTGCATCAGATATAAATTCTGCTGGCAGGTCTTACCGAACCCAATGCCCGGATCCAGCATGATATGATCCCGCGGCACACCGGCGTTTACTGCTGTTTCTGCACTTCTGCGCAGGCTTTCCAGACATTCCACCAGCAGGTTATCATAGCTGGTATCATGCTTATTGTGCATCAGGCAGCAGGCAGCGTCAGCCTCTGCAATCACATCTGCCATGGCAGTATCATGCTGCAGTCCCCAGATGTCATTGACCAGATGGGCTCCGCTCTTTAACGCAGCCCGCACCACCGGCACCTTGTAGCTGTCAATGGATACGGGAACATCAAATCGTCTGGTAATGGCCTCGATCACCGGCACCACCCGATGGATCTCCTCCGCATCGCCGATCATCGTGTGTCCGGGCCGGGTAGATTCTCCTCCCACATCGATAATAGCAGCGCCTTCGGCCATCATCTGTTCCACCCGGTACAAGGCATCGTCCAAGGTTTTATAACTGCCACCATCGGAAAAAGAATCGGGTGTTATATTTAAGATACCCATGATATAGGTGTGATTCTGCAAATCAAATACACGGTTGCCAATCTTCATTGTCTGCTGCATGCTGTCCACTCCTTTGTCTGTCCTGTTTTCTTAATAGAAGATGGTCCGGTTCCGTTTTTCAACCGGCCATTTACACTGCGCCTGCGCCGCACACTGAAAACAATTGCGGCTCAGCTTATCGGCCTGATATAACACTTGTGCCAGTATACTCTGGCTCTGCGGCTCGGTGCCGTGCTGACCGATGGCATCTACCATCATGGCTGTCTCTTCCGCTGTATAGCCTGCGTCAGGCAGTATCGCAGCGGCCAGCTCCGCGCTGGCCTGATGATGAGGAATGGCTTCCTCATACTGCCGGTAACGGCCCAGGTCATGCAGCAGCGCTGCAGCGTACACCACATCCTTCTGCAGGGGCAGCTGCTGCTCCTGCACCAGAATCCAGGCAATGCGGGCCACATCCAGCAGATGCTCCAGGCGGTGACAGCAGAAAATGCGCTGTGCCTCCAGCTTTTCGATCCGCTGCAGACCAGCCTGAAACCGTCCATCCTGCAAAATTGCGTCAACACGTTTCATCTGATGTTCCATGCTGCACCTCCAACTGCTGCACTGCATCCTGTACTGCTTTTACGGAAGACAGCGAACCAAACGATACAATGATATCATCAACAGCAGCCTGCTGCAGGATCATCTGCACGGCCTGTTCTGCTGTATCCACAGCCTGCACCTGCCGGTAATAAGACTGTACAGCCTCGGCCAGCGCTTCCGCTTCTAGCCCGCGTTCCGTCGGCGGACAAAAGCAGCAGATCGTATCGCTGCAGCAGCGCATAATCTTTGCCATCTGCCGGTAATCCTTATCGCGGAACACGCCCATCAAAAGCCAGATGCGCCGCCCGGCAAAATGCTTCTGCAGAGTTTCCGCCAACGCCTGCGCACCGGCCGGATTATGGGCACCATCCACAAAAAACAGCGGCTGCTTATGGATCAGGTCAAACCGCCCCGGCCAGTTGGCCTGCCGCAAGCCTTTTCGGATCGCCGTATCGGTCAGCGCCGGTTCCCACTGCTGCAATACCTGCAGACACTCCAGCGCAATGGCTGCGTTGACACACTGGTAATCACCCAAAAGCCCAATGGCAATTTCCCGCCACTGTCTGTAATGAAACTGCTGCCCTGCTGTACTCCATTGCAAACTCTGCAGCTGATCTGGTTCCGTCAAAACTGGAACCACACCGCAATCTGCACAACACTGCTGCAGCACAGCCATTGCTTCCGCCTGCTGCGGCCCAAGCACAACGGGACAGCCTGGTTTGATAATACCGGCTTTTTCTCCGGCGATGGCAGCCAGTGTATGACCCAGCATGGCAGTATGATCCATACTGATGGCCGTGATGACAGACAGCACCGGCTTTTCTACAACATTGGTGGAATCCAGCTGACCACCCATGCCCACCTCCAGCAGCACATAATCGCAGGGCTCCTGCTGGAAATACAAAAAAGCCACCGCCGTTTCCACTTCAAATACTGTGGGCTGTTCCAGTCCCTGCTGCACCATCTGCGCACAAGCCTGCTGCACCTGGGTCAGAATGCGGGCAAATGCCTGCTCACCAATATAATTGCCATTGATCTGGATCCGCTCTCTGTATTCATACAGCGTCGGCGAGATATAACGGCCCACCTGCAGTCCTGCCTGCTGCAGTGCAGCGTCCAGAAAAGCACACACCGAGCCTTTGCCATTGGTACCTGCCACATGGATACAGCGCAGCTGCTTTTGTGGATCGCCCAGCCGCTTTAACAGCGCCTGCATGCGTTCCAGCCCCAGTGCAATGCCCCGACTATTCAGTTGATTGATATACGCTAGTGATTCTTCGTAATTCATGCTGTCCCGTTCCTTATCCTGAACTCTGTTGCTCCGAAAAATTCTGTAGCTTTTATTTTATCACGGGTCAAAATTTCTGTATAGCCTTATCCGATAGAAAATATTGTGAAACAGCTGGTAATTTGCTATAATATCCGTTATACGATACATCTAACCTGCAGCAAAGGAGAACGACATCATGATTGGAACCATTGCAAATGTCTGCACCATTATCACCGGGAGTATCATCGGCAGCATCGTTCGCAAAGGCATCAAAGAGGAATATCAGGACGCACTGTTTACCGCCATGGGCTTTGCCGCCACTGCGCTGGGTATCAACGCGGTCGTCAGCAATATGCCCAACAGCCAGTATCCGGTGCTGTTTATCATCAGTCTGGCAGCGGGTACACTGATCGGCACCATTTTAAATATCGACGGCGGATTCCAGCGCCTGACCAGCCGTTTCGGCGCATCCCATCTGGGGCAGGGGCTGTCCACCGCCATTCTGCTGTTCTGTATCGGCACATTATCTATTTTAGGCCCCATCCAGAGCGCATTATACGGCGACCATACCTATCTGTTCACCAACGCCACGCTGGACTT
>CAMFFG010000032.1 GCA_945949655.1 uncultured Peptococcaceae bacterium | reverse complement strand
ACGCCGTCTTTCCGACGGATCTTATGCTCCTGGAAAAGTACCGGATTCTTTGCAAGGCAGGCGTTGGTCTGGCACAAATATTCTGTTCGATCTTCTTCTGGAATCAGATCCGACTGCAGGATGCTATTCTGCTGTATGTCTTCCTGCGTATATCCCGTCAGTTTCTCAAAACTTTTATCGACAGACACAATGCGCATAGATTCGTCCAGCACATAACGGCTGTAAGGAACCAGATGCACATGGGTGACTTTTTCACTGCTCCCTGAAGGAGACACCGCAGACGAAAACGGCGCTGTGGTACAGCAAAATTCTGTATCACCCAGCAAATCAGTATTTATAGCTCCGTCGTGAGAAGTCTCCTTCATCATTCTGAGAAACTCTGACACAATATAGGGATCAAACTGACTGCCCGCACAGCGTTTCAGTTCGGCTAACGCCTTTGGAACCGACATGGCAGATCGATAGGAACGGTTATTGGTCATAGCATCATATGCGTCCACCACTGCAATCACCCTGGATAAAAGCGGTATACTCTCTCTGCTCAAACCATCGGGATAGCCTGTTCCGTCCCATCGTTCATGGTGGTGCCTGATCTCGTCTGCGATATCTTTTAATTCGCTGTTACTGTTCGCAATTTCATAGCCTTTTTCCGTGTGTGATTTCAGGGTCTCCCATTCTTCCGCTGAGAGTTTACCCGGTTTGTTTAATATTTCTAAAGGAATGCCTATTTTCCCGATATCATGCAAAAGACACAATAGCGATAAATGACTCTGCTGCACATCTGTAAGTGCAATCCGTTTTCCCAGTTCTGCACCCATAGACTGTGTGCGGCGCACATGATGCTCCGTGTCACTGTCACATTCCTGCAAAGCGCGAATCAGCGAGGAAAGCATTTCGGAATGAATGGATTCGTGGTCAAGAAGCTTCTTTGTGCGCATGGCCTTGATGGCCACATGAACGGCCTGCAGAATATCTGGATCATTTTCTGTGAAAGCACTGACTGCACATTGTATTTTACAGGGGAAGCGCTCTTTTACCAGTGCCAGATAGTGGTTCATTTCCGTTTCGCTGTTCTGGCTGCACAACGCGATCAGAGTTGCCTCTGTTCCCCGCACATAATAAGTCTGTTTTGGAAAACAGCTCCGCATGGTATCGGCCAGATGTTTGATCAGCTGGTCACCTGTATTTAGTCCCCGTCTACTGTTGATAACAGATAAACTGTTAATGTCACAAACGGCCACGGCCATCGGGCTGGAAAACATTTTCTGTTTTTCCCTTGCTAATAACTGAAAACTCTCCCATTGCTGAAACCCTGTTAAAACATCGGTTTCCAGGACCGCATCGGAAAAGACAAACAACAATCCCAGTCGCTGTCCATCCTTGTTTTTCAGCTTGCAGACATCATACCGCAGCGGCCTTACTTCGCCATTATGTTTGATATAGCACTGCAAAGAAAATTTTTCGTTGTTCGTCTCAAAATTTAAGGAAAGATTATAACAGTTCAGAAAATCCTCCAGCATAATGCACTGGTCCAGCTGATCACGCCCCAGAAAATAATCGGCTCTTTCATTGCGCAAAATCAGTTTATCATGATAATCAAATAAAACGATCCCCTGACCGATATTTTCAAAAATGCTGTTTTTCAGATAGTTCATCATCCCGTGGGTAGAATAATTAAAACAGCTCCAGTACAGCAAAAATGCGGTTAAGCTGTAGCCACAAATAGAATAATCCAGAAAATTATAAATACCTACATTCGGATAAAACAGAAAAAAGCCATTTACTGCAACAATAGCTAGAATCCCTAAAATCACATAGCTGTACTGTGTGCGGTATTCTTTGGGAATTTTACACATTTTCTGCACAAGCAGATACAAAACTGCACCCACCAGCCAATAAGAAAATACCAGATGCATCCAGAACAATGGTTTCATCTGATAACTGTATTTTGCAATCACTGTTTCACGGCGAATGTAATGAATGGCAATTTCATGAAAAGGATTGATACCAAAAACGATTATTTCAATTATGATATAACCGATACAAAATCCAAGTAGCAACTTTCCCTTATTCGTAAACTTTCTTTTTGTGAAATATACTGTAAATACCAATAGAGAAAGCAACATCATATCGATGGTAACAAAATAAATGCTGGACATGATCGACATGTAAATATAATCATCATTTAAAATACTGATCAGATAGCTGACATCTACCACAGCAGCTCCAAGGCAGGCATACCCCAGATATCTCCCTGTTGTTTTATTCTCCTGAAAACATTTTACCGCCAAAGCTACATCGATCAGTGCAATAAAAACCGAAATCATAATATAGCAGTCCAAAAACATCTATTCCCCCACCAGCTTCCCCATACGCAACAGATATATTTTGTCCGAATAATGACTATATCACTATAGTTATATATCTTTTTCCCCTATCTGTCAATTGGATAAATAAAGTTTAGCAGGAGAAACAGCACTTCTTGTTCTGTGCCTATGCGATCAGCATAACAAGTGTACCCGCCACGATAAGAACCAGACCCAGTGCAGATTTTTTGGACAGTCGTTCCTGAAACACGAGATAGGAAAAAGCGATCGTTACCAGAATACTGAGCTTATCCACCGGCACAACAACACTGGCCGGACCATCCTGTAATGCTTTATAATAACAGAGCCAGGAAGCGCCAGTGGCAAGCCCCGAAAGGCAGATAAATCCTAGTTCCTTTTTCGATGTGTCTGGAATAGTATGCTGTTTGCCCGTCACAAACACCATGACCCATGCCATAAGTAACACGACTGCGGTGCGAATGGCCGTGCCGAGATTTGATTCTACACCGACAATACCTATTTTCCCTAAAATAGCTGTAAGGCTGGCAAAAACAGCAGAGCCCACTGCATAGAGCAGCCAGCTTTCCCCTTTTATCTGTTTGGAATCAGATTTTTTCTTTTCGATCATCAGAAAGGTGCCAACGGCAATGCATACGACACCAACCGCTTTAACCAAACTGACATCTTCATGCAGAAAAACAAAAGCCAGAAGAATAGCCAGAACTGTGCTGGATTTATCAATGGGGACAACCTTATTGATGTCTCCCAACTGTAATGCTTTGAAATAGCATAACCAGGAAGCCCCTGTGGCCATGCCGGAAAGAATCAGGAATAACAGTGTTGTTCCATCAATCATAGCGATCTGATTTTGGGAACCTGTCAGAAATACCATCAGCCAGGAAAAAACCAGCACAACGATAGTGCGAATCGCTGTTGCTACAGTAGAATCGGTCTCCCGAACGCCACATTTTGCTAAAATAGAAGTTAAGCCCGCAAAAAGTGCTGAGCCAAATGCAAATAGGATCCACATAACATTCACCCCTAAACCAAAAACCGTCCCGGAATGATACTTCCAGAACGGCTTCTTTGCCATGCTATTTAACGAAAAGCCTGTCCGATGATGCCTAAGTTATCATTCAAACAATGGTGTGCTGAAATACCGTTCCGCGGTATCCGGCAAAATTGTAACAACGGTTTTTCCTTTTCCCAGCTTTTTCGCCAGTTTCCGCGCTGCTGCCACGTTGGTGCCGCTGGAGATTCCGCACATCAGACCTTCCAGACGGGCCAGATCTTTTGCTGTCTGTATGGCTTCCTCATCCGTGACAATGTGAATCGCATCATAAATCTGCTGATTCAGGATTTCTGGAATCACACCGTCACCGATGCCCATCTGTAAATGGGTGCCAACACTGCCGCCAGCTAAAATCGCGGCATGCTCCGGCTCTACAGCCCAGATCTCAATTTGTGGATTGTGTGCTTTCAACACTTCCCCAATACCGGTGATGGTACCGCCTGTACCAATGCCGGAACAGAAACCGTCAATCGAACCTGCCACCTGCTCCAGAATCTCCTGTGCAGTGCCGTTCCGATGCGCATCCGAATTGGCAGGATTCTCGAACTGCTGCGGCACATAGACCTTGGGGTTTTCTTCCGCCATGCGAAGTGCGGTCTGCATACATTCCGCGATGCACGCACCAATATTCCCTTCATCATGAATCAGAATCACGCTGGCCCCATAATGCTGTACCAGCTTTCGCCGTTCTTCACTGACTGAATCAGGCATTACAATTATGGTCTTATATCCTTTTACCGCACCGATCAGAGCCAAGCCAATCCCCTGATTCCCGCTGGTCGGCTCTACAATAATCGTGTCCGGACCAATGCGGCCAGAACGCTCAGCCGCTTCAATCATGTTAAAGGCAGTGCGTGTTTTTATGGAACCGCCTACGTTCACAGCTTCAAATTTTACCAGAATATCAGCGCTATCTTCATCTACCATACGATTCAGCCGAATCATCGGCGTATTTCCCAGTGCTTCCAGCACATTGTTATAAACCATTGTTTTTCCACTTCTCTTTCCTGTTTTCTTCGCAAAAATTTCACTGTTTATATAAAATATTTATCATTGCAAAATCAGTTCTGATCTGCCAATATGTCGGTCAACAGCTGCTCGGTCTGTCTCCAGGTTTCTTCCACTGTGCCATTGTTATCGATCACTGCATCGGCCAGGGGGATCCGCTCGGCATCAGTCATTTGCGCTGCAATGCGTTCTTTGGCCTGCTGCAGACTGTAATGATTGCGAGCCAGTAACCGCTTCAGCTGTGTTTCCGGACGAACCGTCACGACCCATATGACATCGGCCATCTGGCGATAGACCTCTTCCTCCAGAAGCAGCGGTGCGTCCAGCACTGCCACTGGCCTTGCAGTTTGCAATTGCCGGCGCAGTTCCTCCACAATCAGCGGTCTGGTAATAGCATTCAGCTGCGCTAAAGCTTCCGGCTCTGCAAATACTTTTTTCCCTAATAATTCCCGGTTTAGCGTACCATCAGGCCGAAGATACTGCCAGCCAAAAGTATCCCGGATCTGCTCTAAGCCTACTGTGCCAGGCTCTACGACCCGTCTAGCTACCAGATCGGCATCTATTACCGGGATTCCGCGTTTTTGCAGATACTGACTGACTGTCGATTTGCCGCTGGCAATGCCTCCGGTCAGTCCAATTATTTTTGTCACAATCTCACCTTCTAACATATCAGCCGAAGCAGCCCAATGACCATCAGCAGGCAGCCTGGCAACAGTTTGATCTTTTTATAGGATAACTGTTCTCCCAGATGTTCCCCCAGATATAGACCCAGAGAGAGAAACAAAAAAGCGCTCCCTGCCGTGCAGAGGCTGGTCCAGAATGGAGAATGCCCCATCAGCGCCATACCAATCCCCGCACCGCAGGAATCCAGCGAAAGTGCCAACCCCAGCCAGAATGCCTCTTTACTGCTGATCCGACCGGAACGATCCAAATCAGCCCGACGCGGTTCTTTTAAAATTTGTATTACAATACCAAAGCGGCTAAGCTTCCACTGAAACAATGCATTGTTATCCTCCTGCTGCACCAGTTCCTGAATACTTTTGCACAGCATACACAAACCTAACCCGATCAGCAATCCGGCGCCTGCAAAACGGACAAGCCGCGGTGCAATAAACTGCCCCAGCCAGCTGCCCATAAGCATAGAAACCGCCAGCACCATGCCAGAACAGCAGCAGATAATAACAATGCCATACCATGGAAGTAAAATTTTCTGCAAGCCATAGGAAAACCCAGCCCCCAAACAGTCCAGACTCAACGTTAAGGCCAGAAGTACTGTCCATAGCAAATCAACCGCCTCCCTCCATACCTCCCTAATAATATATGGAGAAAAGCGTGAAACGGTGATTTGTTTCTATTATTCTATTGTTTTACGGCAACACGGAACTATCCCGCCGTGGCTGGCAATTTGGACAATAACAGCTGCTCCGTCCGCCTGAAATCATCTTCAGCATGGTACAGCCACATTCTGTGCAGGGCTGCCCACCTCGGCCATACGCACGGTGCTGTTTCTGGAAACTGCCTGCCTGTCCCAGGCTGTCCACATAATCTTTGATGGAGCTGCCTCCATAGCGAATTCCCTGCTCCAGACGATCCCGTATGGCAAACCATAAATCCTGCACCGTTTCTGTATCGGTCAGATTACACACAGGCTCTTCCGGATGAATATGCGCCTGAAAAAGTATTTCATCGGCATAAATATTGCCGATCCCGGCGATATTATGCTGATCCAGCAGAAACGCTTTTACTTTTTGTTTTTTGCCCACCATCTGCTGCATCAGCCATTCCGCTGTGAAATCATCTTCAAGCGGTTCCGGCCCCAACGCCGCAATCCCAGGAAGCTGCGTCCAGAGCGCAGTTGGCAGCAGCTGCAATGTTCCAAACTGACGTACATCATTGTAACAAAGCCTGTGACCACCATCCAGTTCAAAAACAATATGGCTGTGCTTATCCAACGGACTGTCTGACAGCTGGTACAGCAATTTTCCCGTCATACGCAGATGTACTACAAGCGTCATGTCATGATCCAAATCCAGCAGGATGTATTTGCCCCTCCGGTGCACTGCAGAAAAGCAGTGCCCGCATAATGCTTCCGAAAATTCCTCTATCGTATTGTTCGGCAACAGCCTGGATCGTGTAACGGTCACTGTTCTAATATACTGATCCAACACTGTTTGCAGTAAGGAACGACAAACAGTCTCTACTTCTGGCAACTCCGGCATTATACACGCTCCATATCATACCAGTCAAAACCTACGTTGACATCAATTTTCAGCGGAACATCCAGTTCTACCGCATGCTCCATGCATTCCCGCAAGATCACGATCAGTCCGGAAATTTCATGGGGCGGAACTTCAAAAATCAGTTCGTCGTGCACCTGCAGCAGCATTTTGGCTTTGAAATGGCGCTGTTCCATTTTTTGCTGTACCAGCAGCATGGCCAGCTTGATCACATCTGCCGCGGTGCCCTGGATAGGCGTATTCACAGCAGTACGTTCGGCAAAACTGCGCAGATTAAAATTTTTGCTGTTGATATCCTTGATATAACGTTTTCGTCCCATCATGGTGGTACTTACACCGGTAGCTCTGGCCTCCTGGATCGCCTGTTCGATCCACTGTTTGACGCCACTGTAGCGGGCAAAATAGTTATCGATGTATTCCCGCGCTTCCGCACGGGTAATGCCCAGCTCTTTGCTCAAGCCAAACTCCGTCTGCCCATAAATAATTCCAAAATTGACGGCCTTGGCATTGCGACGCATTTCTTTGGTCACTTCCTCCATCGGCACACCGAATACTTCGGAAGCCGTGCGACGATGAATATCTTCCTGGTTCAGAAAACTTTCCACCAGTACAGGATCTTTTGACATATGGGCCAGGATACGCAGCTCAATTTGGGAGTAATCAGCGGCTACCAGTATATTTCCCGGCTTCGATGGGATAAACGCTTTGCGGATCCTTTTTCCTTCTTCTGTTTTAATGGGAATATTTTGCAGGTTAGGTTCTGTGCTGCTCAACCGTCCTGTAGCTGTAATGGTCTGATTAAAGGTGGTATGAACCTTGTTGGTATCAGAATCCACCAGCTTTAAAATTCCCTCTATATAAGTCGATTTCAATTTTGTCAGTTGCCGGTAGGCTAAAATATCTTTGACAAAATCATAATCCTCTGCCAGCGTGTCCAGAACTTCAGCATCAGTAGAATAACCTGTCTTGGTCTTCTTGATCACCGGCAGCCCTAGTTTTTCGAACAAAATCACACCTAACTGTTTGGATGAATTCAGATTAAACGCTTCGCCGGCAGCAGCGTACAGCTTCTCCGTCAAAGTGTCGATGCGCTCTGTCAGCTCTTCTCCCAGTTGAACCAGATAATCCGTATTGATGCGGATTCCCTCGTGTTCCATGTGAGCTAAAAGCTCTGTCAGTGGCAATTCGATCTTCCCATACAGATTCATCAGATCTTCCTGTACCAGCCGATCCAACATCTGCCCGCTTAACACATAGATTCCTTTCAGCAGTCCAAAAAGGTGTTCTTCGCCTGCTTCCGGTAATGTCACACCAAAATACTGGCTCAGCAATGCATCCACCGACAGATCTTTTGCCTCCGGATTTAACAGGTAGGCAACCAGCGTACTGTCAAACATCACAGCTTTCAGTTTGACTCCTTCTGCCAAAAATGCCTTGTATAATCCTTTGGCATCATTGGTCAGCACTGCAATCTGCTCATCTTCCACCCAAGGTTTCAGTATTTGCGCATACTTGGCAAAAGACTGCCCGCACTCCACCAGATAAGGCTGACGTTCCACCATAAGCCCTATATTCCGATTTGGTATTCCTGCGCTATCACCCGGCTGTTCTTCCAAAATCAGCACCATTGTCTGCGGATGATGATTTTCCATGGCCTGCCGTAACATCTCCGGCTCTGTCAGATGAATGCCCTTAGAAGGCCAAATCGCTTTATCGTCAGTTTTTTCTATATCAGCAGCAACCTCTTCTTCTGTCTGTACCGGATACTGGCTGATCAGCTCTTTTAACAGCGTCCGCAGTTCCAGTTCTTTGTACAGTGCAATGAGCTTTTCCCGGTCAAATGCATGACGGGCCAAAGCCTCCTCGGTAAATTCCAGCGGTACCTGACAAAAAATTGTCGCCAGTTCCTTGCTCATAAAAGCTTTGTCTTTATTTTCCCGCAGCTTTTCGCCCAGCTTTTTCCCGTTACAACCATCCAGCTGCTGATATAATTCCTCCACTGTACCATACTGGTGCAGCAGTTTCAGCGCTGTTTTCTCGCCTACACCAGGCACGCCCGGAATATTATCGGAAGCATCCCCCATCAATCCTTTCAAGTCCCGTATCTGATCTGGAATCAGGCCATATTCTTCCTGGAAAGCGGCGTAATCATACCGGTCAAGCTCACTGATGCCTTTCTTGGTCAGATACACGCTGGTTTTGTCGCTGATCAGCTGCAGACTGTCTTTATCCCCGGTTACAATAATGCTGGCAATATCCTGCTGTTCCGCCCAGCGCACCATTGTGCCGATCACATCATCGCCTTCATAGCCCTCCAGCTCATAGATAGCGATATTCATGGCACGCAG
>CAMFFG010000031.1 GCA_945949655.1 uncultured Peptococcaceae bacterium | reverse complement strand
GCCAGAACATTTCTTCCCGATCGGTCTGACTCATCAGCTCAATGGCAAACCGGTATTCCGGCAGCTGATCGCGGCGCATAATCCACTGACTGGCCACCTGCGCGATATCGGTCTGACTTTGCAGCTTCTGCTGACGCTGATACTTTTTGCTTCTAAATGGAACCATAAAACCACCCCATATATAAACTATAACGGCGGCATCTCAGGCTTTTGCTGCGGCACAGCCGGCAAAACCGCTTACAGCTGCGCTGCTTTTTCTTGTTTCAACCTGATTGCTTTTCCATTCAGATAATCAAATTTGCTTCCCTGTTTTGAATTGCGTGCAATAAATTCTGCATCGATGGCATCTTTGATCTTCCACCAGCTTGTGTCCCAGTTACAGAACAGCAGATTATCCTGTGGACCTTTTCCCACCAGTCTCTGGATGACAATCTCCGGGTCCAGATATTCCAGAAACGTTACCACGCGCTGCACATACTCCTGCAACGAGATCATGGTGAACGCTCCAGCCTCATATCGACGGCCTAACTCTGTACCGCCCACCACATACAGCGAATGCAGCTTGACAAAATCCACGCCCAGGGTGGAAATGATCTTAGCCGTCTCAATCACGTCCAGCTCTGTATCGCCAGGCAGATTGAGAATCACGTGCGCTGTCGTGCTTAAACCGTACCGCTTGATCCGCAGTACCGCATCAATATATTCAGCCAGTGTATGTCCCCGATTGATTTCAACCAGATTATGGTAATTCACCGTCTGTAATCCTAATTCAATGTCCACGTCTAAATTCCTGCTGTTTTTCAGTTCTGCCAGAAATTCCAGATAATCATCATTAATACAATCCGGTCGGGTGGAAATCGCTACGCCAACCAGATCGGCATCTTCCGTAGCAGCCAGCACCACTTCTTTAAACTGCTCCAGCGGCATATAGGTGTTGGTGTAGGTCTGCAGATAGCTGATAAATTTATGGGCATGAAACCGTTTTTCATAAAACGCCTTATTCTCCGCCCATTGTTCCCGAATGCTCATGGTATCCGGCAGGCATTGAAAACCGGAACCTGATGATTCGCAGAAGATACAGCCGCCAGTCCCCACGGTGCCATCCCGATTAGGACAGGTACCGTCAGGAATATTCAGCGGTACTTTATACACCCGCTGTCCATAACGCGCCTCAAGCCAGGGCGCATAGTCCTGATAATCAGGCATGAAACTCCCTCCTGGTCTTTTTGAAAATTACAAATTGATACGCATGCTGTCCTTTAGGCAGCTACATCAGCATTTAAAAACTGACTGCAGAAATGCAGCACCTGTGACTCAGCAAACAGCGAGCCTTCCATCAGACCCAGCACGCTGATTCCTTTATACAGGATCAATAGCGTAATAGCCGCCAACAATAGCGATACCAGCATGCCGCCCAGCCGGTCTACCAGCCCTACCACCGGCACCAGATGCACCACACCGGCCAGCACATGGCTGACCAGAAACAGCGCCACACAGAGCAGTGCCCAGAGGGCAATAAACACAAGCCCTTTTAAAATAGACATGGCTACTGTGGTGGCAATGATATCCGCCATAGTGGCATATACGCCCACTCCCACTGCGTTGATCTGCTCCTGCACGGCCATTATAATGTTCTCCCGCAGGGAAGCAGGCAGAATGGACTGATCCAGATAGCTATACAGTTGCCCCAACCCGATAAAACTGGCCATTACCGTTGAAAAGGATTCAGGCATGGGCAGCAGCCGTCCAATAGGCCCAGCTAACAGCTCCGCTATCCCAAACTGCTGATTCAGCCACTGTGTTACCGGCGCTGCCAGCACATAGCTGCCCGCCAGAGCCAGGAAATTGCCAAACAGGCCGATCAGACTTTTCAGAAAGCCTTTACGAAATCCAGTGATGGCCACCACAAGAAATATCACTGCCAGAACCAGATCCAGCATCGGATGCACCTCGTTTCTGTGAATACATTACATACTTTTACTATTGCAAGCTAAAAATTTATCGCATCGCCCGCATCTGTCGCAGCGCAGCTTTCTGTTCCTCCGGAATCCGGCGGGATTCCACACATTTCTGGATGGTTTTCTTCCAGGTATCGGCATTCAGATGATGCTGCTGAAAATACTGCCAGGTTGGCTCCGGCTGTTTGGCCAGAGCCGTAGCCAGCGCCCAGGCCACGGCCATCTTGACATAGTAACCATCATGCTGCACACCATCCAGCAGCTGCAGCACTGTATCAATATAATCCTCGGTAAGATAATAATCCATCATCATAATGATGGCAAAGCGTATCTGGTATTCCTGTCCACTTTGCAGGTACGGCTGCAGGAATTCCCATACCAGCTTCTGATGTTTGCTGGTAAACTTTAACCCGCTGCAGAAACTGTCACACACCGACCAGCTGTTGATGCGGGGCACAAAATCAGCCATATAGCGTAGCCGTTCCTCCGGCGTTACCCTGATGGAACCAATCACCATGCCCTGCAGCATCAGTTCTTCAAAATAATATGGCGTGGCTGCCAGATACTGCTGCCATTCACTGCCGGCGATCTGTTTGGCCAGCTGACGCAGCTGCGGCAGCCGGACTCCCAGCATATGCTCCACGCCAGGCACTAGACTTGCAGAAAATGTTTTATAATCTTTCTCCGCCAGCCGCTCAATTTCCTGGCGCATCTCCATAAAAATATCCATACAGACCTCCATCAGTCCCGCTGATAACAACTGCGCAGCAGTGCGATTTCTTCTCCGTATCCATCCAGTGTATCCTGCGGCGTTTCCAGAATAAAAAATACCTGCTGTAGCTGCGGATGGTTGATGATACGGCAGATGGCCTCCAGTCCCAGAGATCCTTGTCCGATTTTTGCGTGGCGGTCCTTATGGCTGTTCATGGGATTCATGCTGTCGTTCAGGTGAATGGCTTTTAACCGTTCCAGACCGATCACAGCATCAAATTCTGCCAGCACATCATCCAGATGATCCACAATGTCATAACCGGCATCGTACACATGGCAGGTATCCAGACACACGCCCATTTTTTCCGGCAGAGCAACACCATCGATAATGCGGCGCAGTTCGGCAAAGCGGCTGCCTACCTCGCTGCCTTTGCCAGCCATGGTCTCCAGCAGGATGGTGGTGCGCTGCTCCGGCCACATTACCGCATTGAGCTGTTCTATGATCTGGGCGATACCGGTATCCATACCCTGCCCCACATGACTGCCGGGATGGAAATTATAAAAATTGCCGGGCAGATATTCCATACGCTGCAGATCATCCGCCATCATATCACGGCTGAACTGGCGCACGCTGGCATCGGCAGAGCAGGCGTTCATAGTATAGGGCGCATGGGCCAGAATACTGGTGAACTGATGCGCCTCCGCCAGCTGTAAAAATGCAGCCACATCATTTTCCTTGATCTCCTTGGCTTTGCCGCCCCGGGGATTGCGGGTAAAAAACTGAAATGTATCGGCATGGATCTTCAGCGCATCCTTGCCCATGGCCAGGTAGCCCTTTGATGCCGACAAATGACAACCGATATGTAACATGTATCACACCTCATTCGATTTTAACATAAACACACAGATAAACTCTGCCCACTCAGTTTATCATAGCCAGCCCGGGATTTCAACGATTGAGAATTGCACTGGCATATCCAATTAACAAGATCAGGCCATGCAATCACTTAGCATCAGGTGATACTGCGTTGCTGCTTCCATAGGCTTTCGGACTGTTATTCTGTTATCCATATTTCTTCATTTTAAACCATTTTGTTTCATCTTTTAGCTGCAATAGAGCGCTACTGTTGTCTATCTTTTGCCAGACTTTCCCCGAAAACGTCACTGTGGCTCTCGCACAAAATCATATTTCTCGTTTAGCCTTTTTAAGCCTGCTGACAGAATCGGCTCTATTGAGCAGTTTCTTCCGAAGACTTGGATTTTTCTTGCAACTTATTGTTACAATAGAAGTATGCATGGAAGGAATAAGAGATACTAATGTGTTGTATAACATTCCAGTCTTCGCTATAATGAAGACAGTTAAAGATTGAGACAACAAGTCTCAATGAAAAATATACTCAAATTTTTATTTAAAAAGAAAGGATGATTTTCAACCATGACACAGCCAATTCAATGTTGTTACTCTCCGCATGAACAGCACATTATGGATGCTGCTAACGGGGACACCAGCTACAAAAAAGGCAGAGAAAGAATCTACAAAATTTTAGACCGTAACCAGAATCTGAAACCAGTCATTGATGCTGAACGTGCAAAATACTTCACAGAATCCATGGCTCAGACCGAAGGGGAACACCTGACTCTGAGATGGGCAAAAGCTCTGATGAACATTGCCAAAAACATCACTGTATATGTAGAAGAAGACAGCTTATTAGCTGGTCGTATCGGTTGCCAGGGTCGTTATGGTATCCTGTATCCGGAATTGGATGGCGACATCTTCGAAGAAGCTATTAAATTACTGCCAACTCGTGTTACCTCTCCATTCAACATGACACAGGAAACCGTTGACACAATCCTGAACGATATCGCTCCATACTGGGATGCTAAAACCGGCAGAGGCAAAACATTCTTTAACGATTTGTATGATGCACTGCCAGAAGATACTCTGAAAGTAACTTACGAACCATCTGCAAAATCTACTTCCAGATTTATCGTTAATGAAACTGCATCTTTCCGTTCTTCCAACCAGTGGGTACCAGACTATGAAAAAGTTCTGAAAAGAGGTTTCAAAGGTCTGAAAGAAGAAGCTCAGGAAAAATTAGCAGCTCTGGATCCATTTGATCCACTGGACAACGTAAACAAAAAACCATTCTATGAAGCAATCGTAATTCTGTGCGATGCTATCGTACTGTGGGCTAACCGTTACGCTGATCTGTATGAAACAGAAGCTGAAAAATGCACCGATCCTGTTCGTAAACAGGAAATGGTAGAAATCGCTGCTCGTTGCCGTTGGGTACCAGAAAACCCAGCTCGTGACTTCCGTGAAGCTGTACAGTCTCAGTGGTTCACTCAGATGTTCTCCCGTCTGGAACAGAAAACCGGTACCATCGTATCCAACGGTCGTATGGACCAGTATCTGTACCCATACTACAAAGCTGACAAAGAAGCTGGTAAACTGACAGACGATCAGGCTATGGAAATGCTGGAATGCATGTGGGTTGCTATGGCTCAGTTCATCGACCTGTACATGTCCGTAACTGGTGGTGCATTCAACGAAGGTTATGCACACTGGGAAGCTGTTACCATCGGTGGTCAGACTCCAGATGGTCAGGATGCTACCAATGAATTGACCTATCTGTTCCTGAAATCCAAACAGGAATTCCCATTACATTACCCAGACCTGGCTGCACGTGTTCATTCTCGTTCTCCACAGAGATACATTGAAGAATGTGCAAAAACAATCAAAGAAGGTTCCGGTTTCCCGAAACTGTTAAACGATGAAGAAATCGTACTGCAGTTAGTATCTAACGGTGCTAAAATCGAAGAAGCTTACGACTATGCTGTATCCGGTTGTGCAGAAGCAAGAATGCCAAACCGTGATACCTTTACCTCCGGTGGTGTATACATCAACTTTGCATCCGCTATCGAAATGGTAATGTACAACGGTCGTACCTTCAAAACCGGGGATGAATTACTGGGTCTGGAAACAGGCGAAGTTGAAAACTTCAAAACTTGGGATGATGTATGGAATGCATACGTTGCTCAGGCTAGAAACCTGTTAAGACACGCTTTCATTCAGCAGAAAAATATCGACAGACTGCGTGAAAAACACTTTGCAGCTCCTCTGTTGTCCGCTATGCATGACCTGTGCATGGAACAGGGTCTGGACCTGCACACCGAATTTATCCCGGGTGGCGTAGATATCGGTTACTTCGAATCCATGGGCTTCGGTACTGTAGTTGACTCTTTAGCTGCAATCAAAAAATTAGTATTCGACGAAAAAGTTACCACTCTGATGGAAATCAGAGACGCTATGAAAGCTAACTTCGAAGGTTATGAAGTGCTGAGACAGCGTTTACTGAACGCTCCAAAATATGGTAACAACGATCCATACGCTGATGAAATCGGTAAAGCTTGCGACTTAGTATGCTCCGAATTCACCGATAAATATTCCAAATCTCTGGGTATTGAATACTGCCTGCGTTATGTACCATTTACATCTCATGTACCATTCGGTAAAGTTGTAGGTGCTACACCAAACGGCCGTGTTGCTTACTTCCCACTGTCTGATGGTTCTTCCGCTTCCCATGGTTGCGATACACACGGCCCAACAGCAGTTCTGTTAAGTAATTATCATACCAAAAACCCAGGCTTCCATGACAGAGCAGCTCGTCTGTTGAACATCAAATTCGACCCAAGTACAGTTGCTGGCGAAGAAGGCACCAAAAAACTGGCTTCCTTCATTCGCACCTGGTGTGACCTGAAACTGTGGCATGTACAGTTCAACGTAATCAACAAAGAAACTCTGATTGCTGCACAGCAGAACCCAGATCGTTACAGAGGCTTAATCGTACGTATTGCTGGTTACAGTGCTTACTTCTGCGATCTGTCTCCGTCCCTGCAGGACGACCTGATTGCTCGTACACAGCAGACCACCATCTAAGCTGTCGACCAGATTAAGGTTAAAACTTTATAAGCATGTTGAAATGGGCAGGTCTCAAACCTGCCCATTTTTCACATACGGTCCTGTTGTTATTTCCTATTGTTTTGCCTGACTCTTTTCGATATAATAAACAGAGAATTCTGCAAAAAATTTCCCCATTATAAGGAGGTTCATCTATGAAAGGCTGCGTATTCAACGTACAGAAGTATTCTGTACATGACGGCCCAGGGATTCGTACCATCGTATTTTTGAAAGGCTGTCCGCTGCACTGTAAATGGTGCTGCAATCCAGAATCTCAATTAGCACATCCACAGATTGCTTATAACCCGGAAAAATGCATCGGGAATGTATGTATGCTTTGTGCCGATGTTTGTCCACAGAAAAATATGTCGTTGCTGGACACCAATAAAGTCTGGATCAATCAGAAAAACTGTATTCACTGCCTGGCTTGCGCCAAAGCCTGCCCAGCCAAAGCCATCAGTCTATATGGTGAATATCAGGAGCCGGAATACTTTATTAATCAGGTCGAAGAAGATGCTATTTTCTATTCCCGCTCCGAGGGTGGTTTAACATTAAGTGGCGGCGAGCCTACGATGCAGACTGAATTTGCCATCGAATTGTTAAAAGATGCAAAAAGCCGGGGAATTACCACGGCCATTGAAACCTGCGGCGCTATTCCATGGGAAAAATGCCATGAGGTTTATGACTATTTAGATTTCATCCACTTTGACATCAAACATCTGAATTCTGAAAAACATAAAGAATGGACCGGTCAGGGAAATGAGATCATTCTGGATACATTTCGTAAAATGCGGGAAGCACATCCCAACACGCCATGTATTGCCAGAACTCCAATTATCCCAGGCTTCAATGATACCGAAGAAGATATCATTGCAATCCGTGATTTTGTAAAACAGTTCCCCAATACCACTTACGAGGTATTACGGTATCACCGTTATGGAACCACAAAATATGATTTCATTGGTCGGGATTATCCTTTAGGAACAGAAGATCTGGACGCAGAATGGTTTAAACATTTAAAGGAAATCAGTTTGCAGTAGGTATAAAATAATCATCCGTTTAAAGATAAGTCGAACATAAAATATTTTTCAGAAAGGTCTTTGAAAATGGATAACTTTTCTATTCGTACAAAAATATATTTTGGTGACGATGTACTGGATCATCTTGGCGAGTTAGATTGTAAAAAAGCACTGATCGTGACTGATCCATTCATTGTCACCAGTGGACTCCTGGACATGATTGTGCATCCACTGGAAAATGCTAAGATTGATTTCGAGATTTTCAGCGATGTAGTTCCGGATCCCCCAATCACTAAAATTGTACTGGGCGTAAAAGAACTACTGACTTACAAACCAGAAGTACTCATCGCAGTAGGTGGTGGTTCCGCTATTGATTCATCGAAAGCGATTCGAGAGTTTGCAGTAACAACTGAAAACTATCCGCATATTCCGCTGATTGCCATTCCAACCACCAGTGGCACCGGTTCAGAAGTTACTTCTTTTGCGGTTATCACAGATCCGGAGAAACATATTAAATATCCATTGATTTCTCCCAGTCTGCTGCCTGATGAAGCTATTCTGGACGCAGAATTAGTGCGTAGCGTACCACCCAGTGTAACGGCTGATACCGGCATGGATGTATTTACCCATGCATTGGAAGCTTTTGTCAGTGTAAATGAAAATGAATTTTCTTCGGCATTGGCAGAAAAAGCAATCCAGATTGTAGGTTCCTATCTCTTGCGCGCTTACTATGATGGCAATGATATGGAAGCCAGAAAGAAAATGCATTCCGCTTCCTGCCTGGCCGGTTTAGCGTTCAATTCTGCAGGTTTGGGTTTAAATCATGGCATGGCACATGCTTTAGGCGCTACTTTCCATATCCCACACGGACGGGCTAATGCCATGCTTCTGCCACACATCATCCAATATAATTCTAATATCAACGAGCACAGTAAAAGTCAGCGCTCCTATCCGCAAGTCGTAGAACGCTATTCAACCATCGCTCGTAATTTAGGATTAAACAGCTATAACGAGATTATGACAGTCCGTTCTCTGGCAAACTGGGTACAGTTTATGCTGAAAGAATTGGATATGCCATTATCTATTTCTCAAATCGGCAAAATCACCAAAGAAGAATATTTTGCTGCAATTCCACACATGGCTGACGAAGCTCTAACAGATAATTGTACAAAAAATAATCCGCGTAAAGTCACCAGAGCTAACGTAGTAGAGCTTTATAAACAACTGTGGTACTAATCTATTGTTGATCTATTATAAAAAATCTCCTTGCAAACCTTAAAGTATGCAGGGAGATTTTTTATATCTGTTTGGAAGTTATGATTTCATTCCAACCTATCGGGCATCAAATACTTCTGGTCGTTCCTGTCAAATGAAAAAGCAGATAACATTTCTGCTATCTGCTTACTGGCAGGGGCACTAGGACTCGAACCCAGAACACGCGGATTTGGAGTCCGCTGCTCTACCAATTGGAGCTATACCCCTATAAAAATGGCTCCCCAAACTGGACTCGAACCAGTGACATCATGATTAACAGTCATG
>CAMFFG010000030.1 GCA_945949655.1 uncultured Peptococcaceae bacterium | reverse complement strand
ACTTCCTGGGTCCCTTCTACTGCCGCCTGATATTTGCTTTTGCCCATGCACCGATGCCGATAGATACTTTCCAGCACAACGGTGGAGTTATCCACCACCATCCCGACTGAAAGCGCCAGCGCCGCCAGTGTTACCAGGTTCAGGGTATATCCTCCAAAGTACAGCAGTACAAAGGTGGAAATGATGGAGAGCGGAATGGCTACCCCAATGATAATGGTGCTGCGGAAATTGCCCAGGAATATAAAGATAACCAGCATGGCGATAATAACAGCCAGGAACAGGTTGGTCTCTACATTGTTCACCGACTGGATGATCATATCTGCCGAGCTGTAGGCAACCTTCAGTTCGATATCGTCATACAGTTCTTCATCCAGTTCGGCCAGCGCTTTTCGCACTTCTTTATCTACATCAACGGTATTGCCGTCGCTTTCTTTCTGAACCCCGAGGGCAATGATTTCTTTTCCATCTAATGTGATATAGGATTCCACATCCGACATACCGATCCGAATGTCCACAATATCGCCTAAGCGGACTGTACCGCCAGTTGGCAGCGATACCTGCGTATCAGCCAGTTCCGATACACTTTCATACTGGCCCAGTGTGCGCACCAGTATTTTCTGATCGCCCTGGGTCACATAACCGCCCGGATGGTTGGCATTTTCACCAGCTACGATCTGAGAAATAGAGCCTACATTCAGACCATAGGCACCCAGCTTATAGGGATCGGCTGTAATGATGATCTGCTGCTCGCTGCCGCCCATGGTGTTGGCCGCTGCCACACCGTCGATCCGTTCCAGACGGGGAACCACTTTTTCGTCTACAATTTTTTTCACATCATCCAGACTGCGGTCCCCGGAAACACCGATCATCAGAATAGGCATGC
Source organism: uncultured Peptococcaceae bacterium (assembly GCA_945949655.1). GTDB lineage: Bacteria > Bacillota > Peptococcia > Peptococcales > Peptococcaceae > UBA7185. Next base: position 8,358 of record CAMFFG010000030.1, on the reverse strand, counting down.
TGTTCATATCCATTTTCATGATGGTGATGTCGCCTACATCCTCCGGCATCATCATCTTGGCGATCTCCAGTTTATCCCGCACTGAGTTGGTGGCGGTATCCAGATTGGTACCATAGTCAAACATCATCATCACAATGGATGTTCCAGCCGAACTCACTGAGCTGATGGTATCTATGCCGGAAATACCGGCCATGGAGCTCTCAATGGGCTTGGTGACCATCTCTTCCACTTCTTCCGGACCGGCACCGTCATAGGGCGCCATAACAGCCAGAATGGGCAGATCCATTTTAGGCATCAGGTCTACTGACATCCGGGTAAAAGATACTACCCCAAACAGAATCAGCACCAGTGCTGCCATGGCAACGGTGACAGGCCGTTTTACAGAAAATTTACCAATATTCATGACCCATCACCTCACTTTGTTTCTTCTGCCGGTGTGTCACTCTGTTCTCCATCTACAGATTCTGCATCTTCAGAATTTGTTGCATTTTCTGCATCATCTGCCGGTTTTAAGTTCAGATCCTGCTCCACGCCGTCCACTGCAATGACTGTTACCGCCGTGCCGTTCACCAGATTGCTGTTGCCTTTCACAACGATCTGATCCCCGGCGGTAAGACCATCTGTCACAACGTAGAAATCCCCGTCATTCAATCCCAAGGTCAGTCTCACTTCTTTTACTGTGCCATCTGCCTGGATGACATAGGCCACCGGCTGAGCTTCTTTGTACACAATGGCCTCTACCGGGATCACCACCACATCATCGGCATGGTCCACGATCACTTCAATCTCGGCATACATACCGGCTACCAGAGCATCTTCCTTGTTGTTCATGGCAATGGTGATAGGATAATTTTTGGTCTGACTGTTCATCACACTGCTGATTTCGGTAATATTGCCGGTAAACCACTGATCCGATACCGAATTGATTTTCAACAGCACTTCCTGCCCAATCTTGATTTTGCTCACATTCTGTTCGTTAATGCCCGCCGAGATCTCCAGTGTATCCACATTAGCGATCTCAAACATAGGCGCGCTGGCCGTCGCATAGGAACCCACATTGGCATTTACCATGGTCACCGTGCCACTGATTGGGGCTGTGACAGTGGCATAGTCCAATGCTAACTGCGCACTCTGCAGTGTGTTGCGGGCATTGGCTACACCGATCTGCGCACTGTTCAACTGGCTTTGCGCATTGTCTCTGGCCAGTTTCAGCTGGTCCAGATCGGTCTGACTCATAGCGCCAATCTGAAACAGTTCCTGCGCATTGTTGTAATTTGTCACCGCATTGTCATAGGACTGCTGGGCTACAGCGATCGAATTTTCTGCATTGTTCACTGCCAGCTGCGCATTGTCATAGTTGAGCTGTGCCGTTTCGCTGTCCAGCTGGGCCAGAACCTGACCTTCCTGCACTTTATCGCCCACTTTTACATTGACGGCTTTGATCTGTTCCATACCGCTTACTTTGGCGATCACATTTACTGTATTTTCCGCTGCAGTCAGTCCACCCAGCGTAATCACTTTATCAAAATCCTGCACCGCTACCGTTTCCACCTCTACCGGAACGGTCGATACTGTTTGCTCCTGCTCTGCATCTTTTGAACCGCAGCCGCTCAGCATTGCCATCAGAAAAAAACTTCCCAGCGTCAACGCTGCCACTTTCCGTTTTGTCTTATTCTTCATGCTTTCTCCTCCTGTGAACACAAATAAACGCTCTGACTGACTGGTCAGTCATTTTACTCATATATCATAATACAGCACTATCAAAAAAGCAAGAACAAAGATAGCATCCGATCAAATTGTAAGAATCTCTTAAAATATTCTAAACAAAAAAATAGAGCCGCACTCCAGGCTCTACTATATTTTCTATTAACAGATTTTTTCATCAGCAATAAAACTGAATCTCTCCAAAGAACTCCATCCACTTATCCAGTACATCCTGATTCCGCGCTTCAATAATATCCATCATATTGCGCAGTACATGCCGTGGAATCTGCGATTGATTATGACATAACAGACATTTTCCTGCTTTTGTGATCCATATTTTCGTTGCATTGGCGCTGGGGACACCCAATGCAATATGCACATGCACTGGTTCCAGCGGATCATTTTCGTTCGCCCAGAAGTACACTAAATATGCCCCAATTTTAAAAATTTGCGGCATTCTCAAACCCTCCCTCCTGGGAAAAGCGAATAATCAGATGCGCTGTGGATTCCAGAATTTCCTGATATCTCTCAATGTCGGCATCAGAAAAACCTTCCACATGCTCCCACACATATTTGGGCAAATAGCAAGTTGCAGAGAAAAAGCCACCTTCTACAGGTTTTTCAATGTAAACCTTTACAGTTCCATCCTGTCTCATCTCCGAATGAACGATTTCTGTGCCATCCTCCAACTGTAAAAATGGATACATCATCCGTCATCACCTCTTGGTATCATCAGTTTTTGCAAAACATTTCATATTTATTTTTAACTATAACATATTTTTTTATGATTCTCAATGAAAAAATACCGATACAGAAAGCATCCGCATTGGTATTCTTTCTGTACCGGTATGGAAAAATATTTTTTGAGACTATTTTTTCAGCGCAGCTTTGATGCGTTCCACGGCTTCTTTGGTGTTGTCGCGATCACCAAAAGCGGTCAGGCGGAAGAATCCTTCGCCGTTGTTGCCGAAACCGGCGCCCGGTGTGCCCACTACATTGGCCTGTTCCAGCAGGAAATCAAAGAACTCCCAGGAGCCCATGCCGTTGGGACACTGCAGCCAGATGTACGGCGAGTTGATGCCGCCGGTGTACCAGATGCCCAACTCATCCAGCGCTTCCGCAATAATCTTGGCGTTTTCCTTGTAGTAAGCGATTGCTTCATGGATCTGTTTCTGGCCTTCTTCGGTGAATACGGCTTCCGCACCGCGCTGTACCACATAAGGCACCCCGTTGAATTTGGTGGTCTGACGGCGCAGCCACAGCTTGTTCAGGCTTTCACCGCCCCGCACCAGATCCATCGGCACTACGGTGTAGCCGCAGCGGGTACCGGTAAATCCGGCTGTTTTGGAGAAAGAGCAGAATTCGATGGCGCACTGTTTGGCACCTTCAATTTCAAAAATGCTGCGCGGCATAGCTTCATCGGCTACAAATACTTCGTAGGCTGCGTCAAACAGGATAACCGCATCGTTGGCGTTGGCATAATCCACCCATGCTTTCAGCTGTTCTTTGTTGTAAACTGCACCGGTAGGGTTATTGGGCGAACACAGATAAATAATATCGGCATGTACAGCAGGATCCGGCATAGCCAGGAACCCGTTGCTGGCGTTGGCATCCATAAATTTCACTTCGCGGCCAGCCATCACGTTGGTATCTACATAAACCGGATAAACCGGATCGGGGATCAGCACCACATTATCCTGGGCAAAGATATCCAGAATGTTGCCCACATCGCTTTTGGCCCCGTCGCTGATGAAGATTTCATCCAGTTCCAGGCTGGTGTTCCGTTTGGCATAGTAGGACTGAATGGCTTCTTTCAGGAAATCATAGCCCTGTTCCGGGCCATAGCCGTGAAAATGTTCTTTGGTAGCCATTTCGTCCACAGCCTTGTGCATGGCTTCGGTTACAGCGGTACACAGCGGGATCGTCACATCGCCAATGCCCAGTTTGATGACTTTTTTATCAGGATGGCTTGCCTGAAATTCTCTTGCTTTTCTGTTGACTGTCGCAAACAGATAACTTTCTTTCAGGTTCAGATAATTTTCGTTGATTTTCATGGAAACAATAACCTCCGTAAGTTCTATTTTTTATTTCTGTCTCAAATTCCTGCCGAGGGCAGTATTATCTGCTTTCCAGTGCCGCTTTGATCAGTTCGCGGAATAATGGATGGGCATGGTTTGGCCGGCTTTTGAATTCCGGGTGATACTGTACTGCCACATAAAAACGGTTTTCCGGAATTTCTACCGCTTCTACCAGATGACCGTCCGGGCTGGTGCCAGTGATAGCCAGTCCAGCCGCTTCGACCTGTTCCCGATACTGATTATTGAATTCGTAGCGGTGACGGTGCCGTTCCTGCACTTCTTTTTTGCCGTATGCTGTTTCCAGCATAGAGCCGGAGCGGATCACACAAGGGTATGCACCTAACCGCATGGTGCCGCCTTTCGGCAGATTGCCCTGCTGATCCGGCATCAGGTCGATGACATTGTGCAGCCCTTTTGGCGCAAATTCACTGGAGTTGGCATCTTCCAGCCCCAGCACATTGCGGGCAAATTCGATAACGGCTACCTGCATCCCCAGGCAGATACCCAGATATGGGATATCATTTTCACGGGCATATTTTGCGGTAATGATCTTGCCTTCCACACCGCGGTCGCCAAAGCCGCCCGGCACCAGGATCCCATGGCAGCCTTTCAGCCGTTCTGCCACTGTTTCTTCTGTAATTTCTTCCGAATCGATCCACTCAATATTGACTACCGCACCATTTTCATATCCGCCGTGGTGCAGCGCCTCTGCCACGGACAAATAGGCATCGTGCAGCTTCACATACTTGCCTACCAGCGCAATACGCACGGTCTGATCCCGCTGGTCGATCCGCCGCAGCATATCGTTCCACTCGGTCAGGTTGGCCGGTGGCACATCCAGCTTTAATTCCCGACATACGATGTCGGACAGATGATTTTCTTCCAGCATGATGGGCGCCTGATACAGCACTGGCAGTGTCAGATTTTCGATCACGCAGTCCGGTTTTACATTACAGAACATGGCGATCTTCTGGATAATGCTTTTATCGATGGGTTCATCACAGCGGGCGATGATAATGTCCGGAATGATGCCCATGGAGCGCAGTTCTTTTACCGAATGCTGGGTAGGCTTGGACTTGTGTTCGCCAGAGCTTTTGATGAACGGAATCAGCGTTACATGCATAAACAGGCAGTTATCCCGGCCTACTTCCAGCGATACCTGCCGGATAGCTTCCAGAAAGGGCTGGCTTTCAATATCGCCGGTAGTGCCGCCGATTTCTGTGATGATGACATCGGCATTGGAGGTCTTGCCTACACTGTAAATAAAGGATTTGATCTCGTTGGTAATATGAGGGATCACCTGCACGGTTTCTCCCAGGTATTCGCCGTTGCGTTCTTTGGTCAGCACGTTCCAGTAAACTTTGCCGGTGGTCAGGTTAGAGTACTTGTTCAGGTCTTCATCGATAAAACGTTCATAGTGCCCCAGATCCAGGTCGGTTTCCGCCCCGTCTTCGGTCACATAAACCTCACCGTGCTGATACGGGCTCATGGTTCCCGGGTCCACATTGATATATGGATCCAGCTTCTGGGCAATCACTTTCAGACCGCGGGCTTTCAGCAGCCGACCCAGCGAAGCAGCTGTGATCCCTTTGCCCAGACCGGAAACAACACCGCCAGTAACAAAAATGTATTTGGTACTCATTGATTGGTATCCCCCTTGCTTTCTGATTTTTATATTGGTAGTACGGTTCACAAATTTAATGTTTTATTATAGCATACATCGTTTAGTTTTCATAGGTATTTATGATACCTTCCGCCACCTGCCGCTTGGTGATGCGCAGGTCCATAGCCTGCTTCTCAATATAATGATGGGCCTGCGGCTCCGACAGCTTCAGCACCTGGATCAGCAGCAGTTTAGCCCGGTTCAGCAGGTTGGCATCCTGAATCTGACGACTGAGCCGGTCTTTTTCCTCCTGCAGCTTCTGCAGCCGCTCCTGCTCTACCACAATGCACTGCAGCATCTGAAAAAGCACAGCCCGTTTCAGCGGCTTGGCAATCATGTGGATTCCTGTTTTTCGGATGCGCTCCCACACGGCATCAGCATGCTCCGCCTTGACCAGCAGAATCACCGTGGCCCCATTCTGATAAGCTAGCCGCGCCACAGCCTCGCCATGTTCATCGGGCAATGGCGTGTTCACCACCACCAGATCAAACTTCTGCGCGTCCAGCAGCCGCCGTGCTTCCAGTCCGTTGCTGGCGCAGCACTCCACATAAAAATTCTGTTCCAGAAGTAACTGCTGTAACTGCTGCTGGCCCTGTTCCGTTCCGGCTATCGCTAAAATATGTTCCATTACAGCATTCCCTCCTCCTGCACCTTGCCACGATCCAGCCCTATTTTTTTATTATACCGGAAAATGTTCGGGCTGTCATCTGATAAACCGGTGAAATCTCCCTGCAGTTTTCAGAAACAAAACCAAAAATTTTTACCCAATTAGTTTATCGGTCTTGCCGCAGGCTGTCAATTTGTTTCCTTTATGTATACTGTATTTAAGCATAAACACTTCTGTTTCGCTGCACGAAAATACCTCCGCGCAAGGATCGGCGGAGGCATTCTGTACAGTTGATGTTATGATCTTCTGTTCTGCAAAGTCCTGTTTATTTTCGTTTCCAGGTGGTTCCCTGCTTGGTATCTTCCAGAATCACGCCGATCTCATTCAACTGATTGCGGATCTGGTCAGCCATGGCATAATTTTTGTCAGCGCGGGCCTGTTTGCGCAGATCGATGAGCAGATTCATCAGATCATCCACCAGGCCGTCGTTGGCATTATCTGCGGCGACAAAATCCAGCCCCATGATGTTTAACAGTGCGGTGTAGGTATCGGCTGCTTTCTGCAGCGCTGTTTTGTCCAGCACATCCTGCTTCAGATAGGTATTGATCTCCCGGGCCATGTCAAACAGCGCGGCGCTAGCCAGTGCCGTGTTGAAATCATCATTCATGGCATCCTGGAAAGCTTCCTCCACTGCCGCTACTTTCTGCAGCAGTTCGGCGCCTTCCGCTGTGTTTTCTGCGCTGGCAGCTTTCAGGCCGTTCATCATGGCTGTGTAGCAGTTTTTCAGCCGTTCCAGCCCCTTCTGGGCCACCTGCAGTTTTTCATCGTCAAAATCCAGCGGGCTGCGGTACTGCACACTCAGCAGATAGAACCGCACCGTTTCCGGATCAAATTTGTCTAAAATATCGCGCAGCAGGAAGAAGTTGCCCAGCGATTTGGACATTTTTTCCGAGTTGATAGTAATAAAACCATTGTGCAGCCAGTAGTTGGCCATAGGCTTGCCGGTGACACACTCGGTCTGGGCGATTTCGTTTTCATGATGGGGGAAGATCAGATCCTGTCCGCCGCCGTGGATATCAAACTGTTCGCCCAGATATTTGCAGCTCATGGCCGAACATTCAATGTGCCAGCCGGGACGGCCTTTGCCCCACGGGCTGTCCCAGGCCGGTTCGCCTGGTTTTGCACTCTTCCACAGCGCAAAGTCCATCGGATCCTGTTTGCGGCTGTCCACATCCACACGGGCACCAGCCTGCATATCGTCTAAATTGCGGCCCGACAGTTTGCCATAACCGGCATATTTGCGCACCGAGAAATACACATCGCCATCCAGCTCATAGCCGTAACCGGCATCGATGATGCGCTGCACAAAGTCGATGATCTCCTGCATGTGTTCGCTCACCTTCGGATATTTGGTGGCCGGCAGCACATTCAGGGCTTTCACATCTTTGAAGAACTCATCGATATAGCGTGCGGCCAGTTTGATAGGGTCATCGTTTTCCTCGTGGGCCCGCTTGATGATTTTGTCGTCCACATCGGTAAAGTTCTGAATGTAGGTCACTTCATAGCCGCAGTACATCAGATAGCGACGGATGGTATCAAACACCACGATGGGGCGGGCATTGCCCAGATGGATGTAGTTGTAGGTGGTAGGCCCACAGACATACATTTTCACCTTGCCCGCTTCCAGCGGTTTAAACTCCATTTTGGTATTATTCAGTGTATTATGCACCATGATCGGTTTTGCCATTTTATTTTTCCTCCAGTTTTTTTATTTTCTGTTCCAGGTCCGCAATGCGCTGCACCATGCAGCCCAGTGCATCCTCCACCGGGTCAGGCAGTTTGTCATGCTCCAGGTCGGCCTGATGTTTGGCATGCAGCTCGGCATCGTGCTTCAGGCTCTGCCCGTCTTTGGCCACCACCCGGCCGGGGATCCCGACTACGGTGCAGTTATCGGGCACCGGCTTTAACACCACAGATCCCGCACCGATCTTTACATTATTGCCAACCCGGAATGAGCCTAACACCTTAGCGCCGGCGCCCACTACCACATCGTTGCCCAGAGTAGGATGACGCTTGCCGCTTTCCTTACCGGTCCCACCCAGAGTAACGCCCTGGTACAGTGTCACATCATTGCCGATTTCGGCAGTCTCTCCAATTACAATGCCGCAGCCATGGTCGATAAACAACCGTCTGCCCAGCTGCGCACCGGGATGGATCTCCACCTGGGTCAGAAACCGCGCCACCTGCGAGATAAACCGGGCCAGCACAAAATGTTTTTTCTGATACAGCTTATGGGTAATGCCCCG
>CAMFFG010000029.1 GCA_945949655.1 uncultured Peptococcaceae bacterium | reverse complement strand
AATTTTAAAAGCCCCGAAGCATCGGGGCTTTTATCTGTTTATGGCCATTTAGAGTTGTTTATTGACACGCTATAATGAGAAAGGAGGCTGTTATAAAAATCGTGGATGATTTTTGCAATAGCCTCCTTGACGAATAAATTTCAGATTTGGCAGACAACCCACCTCACTTATCAGGGAAAGGCGGGTTGTCATTTTTTATAACTAAAACCTTGCCACTTGCGCAACAAGGCGATGATTTCGACAATCAATGTAAGCAATAAAATCAATTCTGTCAATGTTACAATCATCACCTCCCACCACAGAAGGAAACCGCCTATCTTCCTACCATACGGCGGGAAAACAGGCGATTCTGTTTTTATGCTTCTTCTTCCCACAGCTCCAGGCGGTTGATGGCAGCGCATAAGGCTTCAATGGAAGACTCAATAATATCTTCATCAATGCCGATCCCCCATACCATTTTGCCTCTCTGGGTGATGGCCACATAAGACATGGCTTTCGAGGAAGACCCTTTGGAGAGCGAATGTTCTTTGTAATCAGTCAACTCGTAAGAGAAACCAAGTCCTTTTTTCAGCGCCTTGCTCACTGCGTCCAGACGGCCATTTCCTTCTGTTTCAATGGTCTGTGTTTTACCTTTCAGAGTCATGGTCACCGTAGCGGCAATACCATCCGGCAGCTGACGGAAATGGAACTCATCCACAGTAAAATGCTCCTTCACATCCACATATCTGTTTTCCAGAATGGCGTAGATCCATTCCGGTGTCAGTTCTTTGTGTTCCTTGTCGGACACATCTTTTACTGCATAGCCGAATTCTTCTTTCATTTTATCCGGCAGGGTAATACCAAAGCTCTGCTGCAGGATATAGCTTACGCCGCCCTTACCGGACTGGCTGTTGATCCGGATCACATCAGAATCATAGGTGCGTCCCACATCCTGCGGATCAATGGGCAGATATGGCACATACCAGGTATCCATCTGATTTTCTTCACGATATTTCATGCCTTTGGCAATGGCATCCTGATGGGAACCGGAGAATGCACTGAACACCAGCGCACCGCCGTACGGCTGACGCGGATGTACCTGCATGCGGGTCACCCGTTCATATACTTCAGCGATGTGGGCCATATCATGGAAATTCAGCTTTGGATCCACACCATGGGCAAACATATTCATGGCCAATGTGATCACATCCACATTACCGGTCCGTTCCCCGTTGCCAAAAAGCGTACCTTCAATACGGTCCGCACCAGCCAGCAGACCCAGCTCAGCGTCGGCCACCCCGCAGCCGCGGTCATTGTGCGGATGCAGCGAGATGATAACATTTTCCCGATATTTCAGATTTTTATGCATATACTCGACCTGGCTGGCATATACATGAGGCAGTGAGGTCTCAATGGTAGCCGGCAGATTGATGATGATCTTACGGTCCGGGCGAGGCTGCCATACATCTAGCACCGCATTGCAAACTTCCAGCGCATAATCCATTTCGGTGCCGGTAAAACTTTCGGGACTGTACTCAAAGGTCACATCGCCTTTTACTTCTCTGGCCAGTTCATTCAGCAAAGTTGCGCCATCAATGGCGATCTGCTTGACCTGCTCTTTGGATTTACGGAATACCTGCTCCCGCTGATTGACCGAAGTGGAATTGTACATATGCACCACTGCATGCGGTGCACCGTCAATGGCTTCGAAGGTCTTGCGAATAATATGCTCCCGGGCCTGGGTCAGCACCTGAATGGTGACATCATCCGGGATCATATGATTGTCAATCAGGGTGCGTAAAAACTGATATTCAGTTTCCGATGCAGCGGGAAAGCCCACTTCAATTTCTTTAAATCCTACATCCAGCAACAGCTGGAAAAATTCCAGCTTTTCATCCAGACTCATCGGTTCGATCAGCGCCTGGTTCCCGTCACGCAAGTCTACACTGCACCAGATGGGTGCCTTATCGATAGAATCTTTCTTTACCCAGTCATAGCATGGTTCTGGCGGCATAAAATATGCCTTCTGATATTTCTGATATCCTTCCATTTTGTAATCTCCTCCTGTTACTACATCGATGTATTTTTCTCTGTATAAAAAATCCTGTATGCAGGCTTCTGATAAGCCACCACGCGTTCAGGATCTCTCTGAACCTGCGCCGCAGATTCATCCCTGCTGCTTCAGAACAGCAACAAAAAAGTCCTTTTTCTCTCCGTTGCCAGAGACGAAAAAGGACATATTCCGCGGTACCACTCCATTTGACGATGGCTGCCAGGCAGCATCTCGCCCACTTGATCCCTGTAACGGCGGGATACCGTTCAAGCCTACTTCAGTTCAGCCTGACAACTCCAGGGCCAGTTCATCTATCTTCCGCAACTGTCTTGCACCACCCGACAGCTCTCTCTATGCTTCCAGCAGACTACTCTTCCCTATCTCAGTCTTTTGATATGCAACTGAAACTTATTATAGACAAAAGGACTGCCATTGTCAACCGCAATTTCGCCAAATCATTTGGCTTTATCTGCATTGTCAGCAGAACGCCAGGCTGTGCACAAAACAGATTGCAGATCTTTTCCTCCTGCCTTTTACATTCGGATATTCTTTTTCTCCAGCCTCTGCTGCACCACCTGGCTCAACAGCTTATAAGCCACGGTAAACAGCGGCACACCCAGCAGCATGCCTAGTACACCGCCCAGACCGCCGCCGACGATAATACCCATCAGCACCCACAAGGCCGGTAAGCCTACCGATTCTCCCACCACTTTCGGATAAATCAGATGACCCTCGATCTGCTGCAGCACAATAATAAATACCACAAACCATATCGCCTGCATAGGATCTACCAGAAACAGCAGAAATACCGCCGGCACAGTGCCAATAAAAGCGCCTACGATAGGCACAATAGCCGACACACCCACCATCAGACTGATCAGAAAGGCATATTCAAAACGGAACAGACGCATGCCGATAAAACACAGTAATCCTAAAATACAGGCCTCTAACAGCTGTCCGCTGATAAAATTGCTGAAGCACTGGCTGATCAGTCTGGCAACATCTACACATTCATCGGCAATCCGCTGTGGCAGAAACGCATAGGTGATCCGTTTCATCTGCCGGCAAAGCGTATCCTTGCTGGCCAGCAGATAAACCGATACAATCAGCCCGATCCCAGCATTGGCGACACCATGGATAATGTTGCTGGTCACATTGTAGATCTGTGGAAACAGCACCGACAATGCATTCATGGTCTGTTCCACCAGTCCTTTTAATTCCTGTTCCAGATTGGTTAAAATTTCACTGAGATCCAGATCGGTCAGTTGCGGCAGATCAAACTGACTCAACCATAATAATGCGGACTGGAAATTCCGGGCGTAGGTCTCACTGTTGCTGATCAGCATGTTGATGCTGCGCCCCAGCTCCGGAATCACAATGGCGATCACACCACCCAGAATCCCGAAGCTCAGCAGATATGCGCCTACAATCGCCAGAACCTTATTCAGCTGATGGTTCTTTCCCCATCGGCCATATTTGCACAATCCGTTTTGAATGGCTTCGTAGGGAATATTCAGCACAAAAGCAATGGCAAAGCCGATAAAAAAGGGCTTAAACAAAGACAGCACCACAGCAGCTGTGCCAGCCAGCACATCAATTTTTGTAACCACCAGCACCAGCAGCACTGCGAAGGTAATCAGCAGCAGATAACTGCGGAACAGTTTTTTGTCCATCTCATAAGCCTCCTCAAAAAAGAAGCTGCCGCACGGAAAGAATTACGATGCGATTCTGTAATTCTGAGCTTCCGTATGCAGCAGCCCTCTCTATTCTTCTACGATCTGCAAAGCCTGTTTCCCGCAAATCCGCGTACAGGCACCGCAAGCTACACAGTTATTATAACGGATCTCCGGCGCATGGTGGTCATCCTCCTGATATAACGCATCCATGGGGCACACCTTCACAGCCGGACAGCTGTGATTGGCCGGACACTTATTCAGGTCCAGCACCAGTTTTTTAGCCATAGTATCCCGCTCCTTTCACAGAATCATACACCCAGAATATTCTGCACAAATATCAATATGTCCTGCCTACACAGATTGGTTCTGCCATCAGACTCACTGCTCGCCAGCTTTTACCTTGATCCACAGCTGGGTCAGACGTTCCTTCAGCACCTGGTTGTCTTCAAACACTTCGTCCTTATCGTAACCGTCTCTCGGCAGATAAGCTTCGTTGCCTTCAAAATAACCGCCCTCACTGCTCAGTTCATCCAGCACTTCCTGGTTGGAGGAGGCATAGCCTACTGTTTCACTGTTATCCAGCGAAGCATCATAGGACAGAATATAATTGATAAATTCATGGGCCAGTTTGGGATTTTCTGCATTGGCTGGAATCACCATAGCATCGCTCCACAGATTTGTCCCTTCATTTGGCATAAAGAACCGCATATCGTCGTTTTCTGCCAGAATGGTGGCAGCATCGCCGCTGTATACCACAGCCATATCTTTATTGCCGTTGATCATGCCATCGATCACTTCGTCGGCCACATAGGCAGGATCCATGGTCTGCCGCTGTTCCAGCAGCCATTCATAAGCCGCCTGAATCTCATCCTCATTCTGGGTATTCATAGAATAACCCAGCGCTTTAAATGCCACCATAAAGGAATCCCGTTCCGAGTCATACATATAAATTTTTCCTGCATATTTGGTATCTTTCAGAATACTGTAGCCTTCCGCTTCCAGATCGGCCAGATCTACGTTGTTCTGATTATAGACAATGCCAACACTGCCCCAGAAATACGGTACCGAATAGGTATTATCCGGATCATAAGGCAGGTTCTTTACCCCATCAGCCAGATTGGAAATGTTAGGAATCAGGCTAAGATCCAGTTCCTGCAGCATATCTTCTTTAATCAGCCGTTCGATCATGTAATCGGAGGGAACCAGCACATCGTAGGAGTCACCGGCCTGCAGCTTGGTATACATCATCTCATTGGAATCAAATACTTCATAGACAACCTTTACGCCAAACTCTTTTTCAAAATTGGAAATCACATTTTCTCCGATGTATTCTCCCCAGTTATACACCTTCAGTGTATCGGAGCCATATTTTTCAACGGCATCTTCTCCGCTGGCAGCGCCACCGCCGCCACATCCTGTCAACAGCAACATGGCTGTCAATAATACTGCAACTACTTTTTTCATGTACAGCACTCCTTCTTTTTTCAGATTAAATTGCTCAGCCGTTGTGAACCCGCACATTGGCAGAATTGAACATAAGCAATATACCATAGTTTTCTGGAAAATACAATATAAAAAACATAGTGACTAACGGTCTTTGCGGCAAAATATGGTGCTATAAATAAAAACACACGCTTCTACGCAATTCAGTCAGAAACGCGTGTATTCGATTCTTTATTCTGTTGCAGAAAATTCTTCCTGCTCTCTGGCCATCCGTTTTTTCTCTCTCCGCTCTTTCATCAGTGGGATCACATTGATCAGTACCAGCACCACTGTGATGATCAGCACGATCAGGGTTGACAGCGCATTGATGGACGGGTTTACCCGCTTACTCATGCTGTAAACCAGAATCGAAATATTATTAACACCATTGCCAGTTACAAAGTAAGAGATGATAAAGTCATCGAAGGACATAGTAAAGGCTACCAGCGCACCAGACACGATACCAGGCATGATCTGCGGCACGATGACCTTAGTCAGCGCCTGCCACGGCGTAGCGCCCAGATCCAGCGCCGCATCGGCCAGGTTGGGGTCCAGCGAGCGCAGTTTGGGCATCACACTCAGCATTACATACGGAATACAGAACATAACATGGGCCAGCAGCATGGTGGTAAACCCTTTGCGGATGCCCAGCATGCTGAAGAACATCAGAAGGCCAATGGCGGTAACGATGTCCGGGTTGGTCAGTGGCAGATTGTTGACCTGTTCCATCACCCCGCGCACCAGCTTTTTGGAATTGGACAGACCGATAGCCGCAATGGTGCCCACTACAGTAGAGATGGCAGTAGCCAGCAACGCAATGATGATGGTATAAAAAATCGCATTCATCATGCTACTGTCGTTGAACATCTTTTCATACCAGCGCAGCGAAAATCCATCAAAACGGGTCAGTGAACGGCCCGAGTTAAAAGAGAACACCACGGTATACAGAATCGGCAGATAGAAAAAGGCCAGCACCAGGATCATATACAGTCGGGAAAAGAATTTTTTTGAATGTTTCATGATTATTTTCCTCCTTCCGACTGTCCTGTTTTATCCACTTTTTTCGTGATATACAGCGAGATCATAATAATCACAGCCATAATCAGTGAAATTGCGCTGCCAAAGTTCCAGTTGCCCGATGTCAGGAACTGAGACTCGATCACATTCCCGATCAGGACATACTGTCCGCCGCCCAGCATTTTGGGAATAAAGAAGCTGGATACCGCCGGTAGAAATACCAGGGTAATACCGCTCAGCACACCAGGCAGGGATAACGGCAGTGTAATATTCAGAAAAGATTGCAGCTTGTTTGCGCCAAGGTCACTGGCAGCTTCCAGATAACTCTTATCCATTTTGCTCAGCGAAGTGTAGATCTGCAATATCATAAAAGGAATAAAGTTATAGACCATACCGAGGATCACCGCAAAGTCTGTATAGATCAGCGTGATCGGCCCCAGGCCGAAAAAGCCCAGAATGGTGTTGATCAGCCCTTTATCCTGCAGAATGCCCACCCATGCATAGGTGCGCACCAGCATATTGATCCACATAGGAATGGTGATCAGCAGCACCAGCATCACTTTTTTCCGGCCGCTGGTCTGGGCAATCATATAGGCTACCGGATACCCCAGCAGCAGACACATCACTGTGGTGATCACAGCCACCCACAGGGACCGCTTCAACACATCCAGGAAAATCGGATCACTGAAAAACCGTATAAAGTTGTTCAGCGTCACTTTAAAGGTCAGAACATCATTGCCTTTTTCCGTAAAAGCATACATCACGATCAGAAGCATGGGCAGAATGATCATGATGACACTCCACACAATATAGGGGAGCGCCATATTGCGGAACTGTTTCATTTTTAATAACTCCCCTTCTTGGACATAATGTGGATATCTTCCGGTCCAAACAGCAGGCCGACCTCTTCGCCCACTTCGTGTTTATCGGTTGTATCCACCATATATTCATATCCTTCTGTCTTAAAGGTTACCTGATAATCTCCCGGCTCGATGGTTTCCACATCGAAATCATAATCCACATCGGTGATCTCCACTGCCGAGTCATCCTCCAGACTCCAGGCCGAAGCATTGGCCCAGGTTTTCAGATCGGTGTCCAGTGCCATACTTTCTTTGATTTCATCTACTTTTTTGAAAAAGTTTACCGCATAAATTTCTTCTTCATATTCTTTGCTGGCAATGCGGTTGGCCTCCCGCACAAACATATGGGCCGATACCATGGTTCCGGCCTTGGTGGAGAAGGTGACCGGATAGGTGCCGATCTTCGGCTCGATCTGATATTCCACCTTGTGAATGGAGATCCAGTCCTCGGTGTCTGCATCCCAGGCTTGGGCATCGGCCCGGGCAATAATGTCCGCATCATTCAGCTCTGCAATGTCGTCCAGATCCAGATAAAAATCGTTGGCACTCATTTTTTCCTTTGCCTCGGTATTGATCACCGGTTTGCCCTCCGACACATGCATGGTTACGGTGATGCTGGTACCGGAGCGGGTTTCCACGATGGTCTCATAATGTACGCCTTTAAACAGCACCGACTTGACCACGCCTTTCAGCTTGCCCTGTTCTTTCGGCACAATATCCAGGTCCTCCGGACGGATCACCACATCCACTTTTTCATTGGGTGCAAAGCCGGCATCCAGACAGGCAAAATGCTTATCTTCAAATACCACTTCTCTATCCTGCACCATAACCCCGTCAATAATATTACTTTCTCCGATAAACCTAGCCACAAATTCATTGGCCGGTTCATTATAAATGTCCGTCGGTGTGCCGATCTGCTGGATCTCACCGTCTTTCAGCACCACGATTTTATCCGACATGGTCAGCGCTTCCTCCTGGTCATGGGTGACAAACACGAAGGTAATGCCTACCTCCTGCTGAATTTTTTTCAGCTCATGCTGCATCTCCTTGCGCAGCTTTAAGTCCAGCGCACCCAGCGGCTCGTCCAAAAGCAGCACAGAAGGCTCATTGACCAGCGCCCGGGCAATAGCAACCCGCTGCTGCTGCCCGCCAGACATTTCGGTAACACGGCGCTGGCCGTATTCCTCCAGCCCTACAAGCTTCAGCATACGCTTTACCTTCTGTTCTATTACATCCTTCGGTTCTTTTTTGATCTTCAAACCAAAAGCTACATTGTCATATACATTCATGTGCGGAAACAGCGCATATTTCTGAAATACCGTGTTGATCTCCCGTTTATACGGCGGCAGCTCACAGATATCCTCCCCGTCAAACAACACCTGCCCTTTATCCGGTGTCAGAAATCCGCCCAGAATACGCAGCAGCGTTGTTTTCCCACAGCCACTGGGACCCAGCAGCGTTACAAATTCATTTTCATAAATTTCTAAGTTAATCCCTTTTAAGACAAGCTGTCCATCAAATTCTTTTACAATGTTTTTAAATTGAATCAGCTTCTTCATTGTCTCCTCCCATTCCTCCAGCCGAATTTTTACCCGGAACACGCTCCATGATAAATCTATTTTATTATACTATATCCCTTACCGAAAGTTATAGCGTTTTTACCGACTTCATACAAAAAATTAATTTATAATTTACCCGCCCATGCGCAAAACAAAGACCGGTCCATCCTGTGCCTGTCCCGGTCTTTGTTTTGCGCACCGCTATAATTTTTTCATAAAATTGCCGTCCACATTGATATTTTCTTTCAGAACCACAAAGGCACTGTCATCGATACTGTGAATATGGCGCAGCAGCTGATTTACCTCATATTTGGAGATAATGGTGCAGATCACCGACGTATCCGAATCAGTAAATCCGCCTTTAGCCTCCCAGTAGGTACTGCCCCGACCCATCTGCTCCAGAATAAACTGACGGATCTCCAGCGATTTCTCCTTAGTGTAAATATCCACTTCGGTCAGGATATTCTGCGAGTAGGTCTTATCCAGCACCACCGAGAGAATCACTGTGTAAATGACCGAATAGATCACTGTGGGCAGATCAAACAGCAGGGCACACACGGCATATACACCAAAATTGATGATCAGACCCATTTTACCCACGCTAAAATTACGCATTTTTTTGGTAAAGTACACACCCAGAATATCCTGTCCGCCGCCGGATGCACCGTTTTTCAGCGTAAGTCCCACACCCCAGCCGGCAATGATCCCTCCGATAAAGCAGGCGGTCAGCTGATCGGTAATGATGGGCACTGCAG
>CAMFFG010000028.1 GCA_945949655.1 uncultured Peptococcaceae bacterium | reverse complement strand
GTTTAGCAAATAAAAAACAGCTGTTAGGACAGAACCTTTCTGCTCTGTCGGTAACAGCTGTTTTTTTATTTGATATAAACAGTGCTGGTAATGGATTCAGACGGGTTGGGTTGCCATCAAACCAGCCCGCATAGCCTTCAAAAATGCCTCGTATCGACCAGGCCACCGTGCCGTAATGTTCCTGCAGGTAGGGCAGATCCCGCAGCGATTCCGGCAATTTTACGCAGTCTGTCAGCGTATCAGCTTCCCATTTATCAGTTGCCTGTTGCAAAAAGGAGTATTAATTTTATCAATGACCTTTGTTGCGGGCCGTTCCACAATATCGTATAATAGACTCAATAAACCGGAATTTCGTATAAAGCTCGTTGGAGAGGAGGAAACATATATGTCAAAATTCAAAGCATATCTTATAACTGGATGCATTCTTATGATGGTTGCCATTCTATTTATTCTCTATGCAGTCAATAACCCGCAGGCGTCCTTCCCCTGGAGCAATTCAGTGACTTATATTATTTATATCCTATATGGTTTGCTGACAGGCTGCGTGTGGGGCCTGGTGTTCAAACACAGGCCAAAGCAGACAAAATAAGCATCATACGCAATAGCGCCACATTCAGTCTGCCGACGGTTAAAAAGCTTTGCCTGCTATGTGCGGATAAAAGAACAGAGGCTGATGCAGAAAGAAGGAACTCCTTCTCTTTGCATCAGCCTCTGTTTCTATGTGCAGCCTGTGCAGTGCTTACATTGCGTTAACCATTTTTGTTAAACGGGATTTTTTGTGAGCTGCGTTGTTTTTATGCAGAATACCTTTGGATGCTGCTTTATCGATGGTCTGAATTGCAACAGTTAAAGCTGCTTTTGCTGCTTCTGCATCGTTTGCTGCTACGGCAGCTTCTACACCTTTAATAGTGGTTTTTACTTTAGACATAGCGCTTTTGTTTCTTAAAGTACGAACTTTAGCGATCTGGGCACGCTTAGCTGCAGATTTGATGTTAGCCAAGATTGTCACCTCCTTCAGTTACTTAGCAAAGCGGGAACAGGACGTGGCTCCCGCGATATTTACAATATGTAAAAATTTGCTCGCAAATTTAACAGATAATATTCTACCATGCGGATCAAAAAAAAGCAAGAATAATCGCTGCAATTCATTCATATATATAAACTATAAAAATTTCAAGGCAGAAAAAGGACGAGTAGGATGTTTCAAAACTGGCGAAGAAATCTGAGAAAGCTGCTGCCCTGGTGTCTGCTGGTCATGGTTCTGTCCGGCTGCGGCAGCAGTTTATGGCAGACGGGTGGACTGGCTATAGAACAGGATGAGGATTGGCAGCAGTATATCGGGGCGGGCTGGGTATTGTGTCAGCCGGATAGCCCGTTATCTGTTATGCTCTGGCAGCTGATCAGCGGCACGGTACCAGTCAGCCCTTATCAGCAGCTGGCCGGCGGGTTTCCATTGCTGGCCGAAAAACCGGGTAAAACCATACGGCTGGTAACGGAGGAAGAAGCCTTTTATGCCTCGGCCTTTGTACCGGAGGACTGGCAGCACCGTTTTGAAAAGATACAGGAGCTGACCGTCTCGCAGGAAGTGCAGGTGATCCTGTATCATACCCACAATGCCGAGACCTATCTGCCCACCGCCGGTGTCAGCAAGGTGAACGGAGAAAACGGCGGCGTGGTACAGGCTGCCGATGTGTTTCAGGCGGCCCTGCAGCAGAAATACGGCATCCGCACCGTGCACAACACCACATTGCATGATTATCCCAACTGGAATCGGGCCTACCAGAATTCGCTGCTCACCGCCCAGCAGCTATTGCAGTCCAACCCTGATGCGATGGCAGTGTTTGATATTCACCGGGATGCCGGTTTCACCTCCAAAGAGCCTACCACGACCACCATCAATGGCAAAAAAGCAGCCCGCATTATGCTGGTGATCGGGGCCAACCATGAAACCTGGAAAGAAAATCTGGCCTTTGCCCGGCAGCTGGAGCAGACCTGCAATCAGTTGTACCCGGGACTGCTGCGGGAGAATATCCGCATCAAAGAAACAGGACGTTATAATCAGCAGGTGCACCCCCATGCTGTATTGCTGGAGATCGGTTCCGACCTCAATACGCAGGAGGAGGCCGACTATGCCATGGAATGCTTTGCGCAGGTAGTGGCAGAAGTGTTGCAGGAGCAGTCTTAGAACGGGCTTGCGACGCTTGTGAAATATAGAGCAACAGTGGATATAGCGATATTGTTATTCTTTCTTATATGACCGATAAAAAAAAGTCAGAAAAAATATAAAAAAAGCATTGCAAAAGACAGAAAATGATGTATTATATAATACAAGATACTTTTTAGGACAGATATAGTACAGAAAAGTATATGTTATTTTAGGGGGAGATTCCAATGAAAATGAAAAAGAAAATTGCATTAGGTCTGGTTCTGGCCATGGGACTGACCATGTTCGCCGGTTGCGGCGGTAACAGCGGCGATAAGAATGCTGCAGCGGATAATGCTGGCGGTGATACAGCAGCCGCCATTAAAGTCGGTGGGACAGGCCCATTGACCGGCGGTGATTCTATTTATGATCTGGCTGAACATCATGGCGCTGAAATCGCTGAAGAAGAAATCAACGCAATGGGCGGTGTTCAGTTTGAACTGAAAATGGAAGACGATGCCCACGATGCAGAAAAAGCAGTGAACGCTTACAACACCTTAAAAGATTGGGGCATGCAGCTGTCTCTGGGCTCTGTAACTTCTACACCAGGTACTGCGACCTCCGATGAAAACTATCGCGACAGCATTTTTGCTCTGACACCGTCTGCTTCTGCTACCACTGTAACAGAAGGCAAGGACAATGTGTTCCAGATGTGCTTTGCTGACCCCAACCAGGGTTCCGCTTCTGCACAGTATATCTCGGATCAGCAGCTAGGCAGCAAAATCGCTGTCATCTACAAAAACGACGACGTGTATTCCAGCGGGATCTATGAAACATTCATGAGCAAAGCAGGCGAATTAGGTCTGGATGTAGTTTCTACCACCACCTTCACCACCGACAGCCAGAACGATTTCTCCGTACAGCTGAACGATGCAAAAAATGCCGGTGCAGATCTGCTGTTCCTGCCAATGTACTATGATGCTGCTTCTCTGATCCTGAATCAGGCTGATGCTATGGGCTATGCACCGAAATTCTTTGGTGTAGATGGTATGGACGGTATTCTGACTCTGGAAGGTTTTGATACCTCCCTGGCCGAAGGCGTAATGCTGCTGACTCCGTTCTCTGCCGACGCAGACGACGAAAGAACCCAGAGCTTCGTTGCCAAATATCAGGAACGCTACGGCGAAGTGCCAAACCAGTTCGCTGCCGATGCTTATGACTGCATCTATGCACTGTATCAGGCTTGCACCAATGCCAATGCAACTGCTGATATGACTGCCGAAGAACTGAACGAACTGATGAAAGAACAGTTCACCACCATGACCTTTGACGGCCTGACCGGTACCGGTGCTACCTGGAATGAAAACGGCCAGATCACCAAAGAACCAAAAGGTATGGTAATCCAGAACGGCGTTTATGTAGGGATGTAATTCGTACAGCAACAAAAAGCAAGAAGTTTTGTGAACAATCTGCAACTGCAAGGACCGCCGCCAGCGCGGCGGCCCTTTTTTGTTACATAATTTTTATTAAATGAGGTGAATCGCGTGAGCTTTCTCTCCAATCTTATCAGCGGGATCAGCCTGGGCAGTGTGTACGCTATCATTGCGCTGGGGTATACCATGGTATACGGCATTGCCAAAATGCTGAACTTTGCCCATGGTGATGTTATTATGGTCGGCGCTTATATCTGTTTCTTTGCCACCATGCGTTACGGTATGCATCCAATCATCGGTGTGCTGCTTTCCATGATCGTCTGCACGCTTTTAGGGATTGTCATCGACCGGCTGGCCTATAAGCCGCTGCGGCAGGCACCGGCCCTGGCCGTACTGATCACCGCTATCGGCATGAGTTATTTTTTACAGAACTCGGCACAATTATTGTGGACATCCAGCCCGAAGGTGTTCCAGTCTGTCATCGGCAACGGTTCTATCAAACTGTTTGACGGCGCCCTGTCTATTTCCTATGTAACGCTGGTGACCATCGTTGTCTGCATTGTCATCATGATCGGACTGGTGCTGTTTGTCAATAAAACGAAAATCGGTAAATCTATGCGGGCTGTATCAGAAGACAAGGGTGCAGCACAGCTGATGGGGATCAATGTCAATACCACCATCTCCCTGACCTTTGCCATTGGCTCTGCCCTGGCGGCCATTGCCGGTGTGCTTTTGTGTTCCGCTTATCCAACACTGACCCCGACCACCGGTGCTATGCCGGGGATCAAAGCCTTTACGGCAGCAGTATTTGGCGGGATAGGTTCTATCCCTGGGGCGCTGATCGGCGGTATCCTGCTGGGTATCATTGAAATTTTCGCCAAAGCCTATATCACCACACAGCTGTCCGATGCTATCGTGTTTGCTGTGCTGATTGTGGTACTGATCGTGAAACCGACCGGCCTTTTAGGCAAAAAAATCAGTGAGAAAGTGTGAGGTGTTTTACCATGAAATTAAAAACAATGAATAAAACAACTCGCAGCAACATGATTACCTACGCCATGGTGATCATTGCCTTCGTGATTGTGCAGATCATGCTGGGTACAGGCAACATTTCCAGCCGTCTGCAGGGTCAGCTGGTTCCCATCTGCGCTTATATCGTTATGGCCATCTCACTGAACCTGACGGTTGGTGTGCTGGGCGAACTGAGCCTGGGCCATGCCGGCTTTATGAGCGCTGGCGCTTTCAGCGGCATCGTGGTGGCTTCCTGCCTGAGCCAGAATACCAGCAATGAGATACTGGTTCTGGTGCTGTCTATGCTGGTGGGCGGTGTTGTGGCCGCCATTGTTGGCGTGATCGTCGGGGTGCCGGTGCTGCGCCTGAGCGGCGATTATCTTGCCATCGTAACGCTGGCCTTTGGTGAGATCATCAAAGGTATTGTGAACAATCTGTATGTGGGGCTGGACGGCAGCGGACTGCACATCAGCCTGATCAAAAACACACTGCAGATGGATGGCGGCAAAGTGCTGATCAACGGGCCTATGGGCCTAACGGGCATTCCGCGTATCGCTTCCTTCACCGTAGGCTTTATTCTGATCATGGTCTGTCTGTTTGTCATCTTCAATCTGGTCAACAGCAAGAGCGGCCGTGCCATTATGGCACTGCGCGACAATAAGATCGCGGCCCAGTCGGTGGGGATCAACATAACCAATTATAAACTGATGGCTTTTGTGATTTCAGCAGCCATGGCCGGTATGGCCGGTGTGCTGTTTGCCGCCAACTTCTCCACAGTAGTAGCCAGCAAGTTTGACTTTAACACATCCATTCTGATTCTGGTATTTGTCGTGCTGGGCGGTCTGGGCAATATGCGCGGCAGTATCATTGCAGCCACCGTGCTGACCGTATTGCCGGAAGTGCTGCGCAGCTTCTCCGATTACCGCATGCTGGTATATGCCGTGGTACTGATTGTGATGATGCTGGCCACCAATAATCCAACCTTAAAGAATGGCTTGAATCTTGCCTGGAGCAAAATAGCAGGCCTGTTCAGAAAAAATACAGAAAAGGGGGAACAGGCAAATGTCTAAGATGATTCCCATTCCCAGTACGGGATATTTGAATGAACGGGATATCGGCAAGGCCCCGATTCTGGAAGCGACCCATCTGGGGATCGAGTTCGGCGGCTTGAAAGCGGTGGATGATTTTAACCTCACAGTAGGCCGCACCGAGATTGCCGGACTGATCGGCCCCAACGGCGCCGGTAAAACAACTGTATTCAATCTGCTGACCAAGGTGTATCAGCCTACCCATGGCACCATTCTGCTGGATGGCAAGGACACCCACGGCATGAACGCCATTCAGGTGAACAAAGCGGGGATCGCCCGTACCTTTCAGAATATTCGTCTGTTTTCTTCGCTGACGGTGGAGGAAAACGTAAAACTGGGCATGCACAATCATACCCATTACAATACACTGGAAGGTATTTTGCGGATGCCCCGCTACTGGCAGGAAGAAAAACGCACCCATGAACGGGCGCTGGAACTGTTACACATTTTTGATATGGAGCATCTGGCAGAACACAAAGCGGGCAGTTTACCCTACGGGGCCCAGCGTCGTCTGGAGATCGTGCGGGCACTGGCCACCGAACCAAAGCTGCTGCTGCTGGATGAACCGGCTGCCGGGATGAACCCATCGGAAACAGAAGAACTGATGGAAAATGTGCGCAAGATCCGGGATATTTTCCAGATCGCAATTCTGCTCATCGAGCATGACATGCAGTTTGTGACCGGTATCTGTGAGGGTATTGCCGTACTGAACTACGGTAAGATCATCGCCAAAGGCACACCGCAGGAAGTTATCAACAATCCGGAAGTTATTCGCAGCTATCTGGGGAATAGGAGGGCTATCATGCTGAAAGTAGAAAACTTAAATGTGTATTATGGCATGATCCATGCCATCAAGGATATTTCTCTGGAGGTAAAACGGGGCGAGATCGTATCGCTGGTAGGTGCCAACGGTGCAGGGAAAACCACCACGCTGCAGGCCATCTCCGGTATGCTGAAGCCCAAATCGGGCAAGGTGAGCTATCTGGATCACAACCTGCTGGCCACACCGGCCCACAAGATCGTGCAGTATGGTCTGTCCCATGTGCCAGAAGGCCGCCGGGTGTTTGCCCAGATGACTGTTCTGGAAAATCTGGAAATGGGCGCGTTCATCTCTAAAGATAAAGTGAAAAACAAAAATAATCTGGACAGCGTGTTTGAACACTTTCCCCGTCTGGAAGAACGGAAACGGCAGTTAGCTGGTACGTTAAGCGGCGGGGAGCAGCAGATGCTGGCCATCGGCCGCGCTATGATGGCTTCGCCGGATATGCTGTTGCTGGACGAGCCTTCCATGGGGCTGTCGCCGTTACTGGTAAAGGAGATCTTCAAGATCATCAAAGAACTGAACGAGGATGGCATCACCATTCTGCTGGTAGAGCAGAACGCCAAGCAGGCCTTGTCCATCGCCAAACGGGGCTATGTGCTGGAAACCGGTAAGATCGTGTTGAGCGGCAATGCTGCCGATCTGCTGGAAAATGATGCAGTGAAAAAAGCCTATCTGGGTGGTTAAAACGCGCAGATGTGGTGAAATGGAAAACGGGATTTCCTGTGCAAAGGAGATTCCGTTTTTGCTTGGAAAAGAAATTTTTTTCTTGATTATTATATTGCTTTGTTGTATGCATATCTCTGATTAGACATTTTACAGGAAACATGGTACAATGGTCTGTAATTTGTAGAAGGAGGTTTTTATCCATGTCGATAGATCCTGTTGCCTTTTCGCTTGGGCCCATTACGGTGCGCTGGTACGGACTGCTGATCGCTACGGCCATGCTGATTGCTGCGGTGGGCGGCTGCAGACTGATGCGCCGTGCTGGGATTGATGAAGATGATTTCCTGACCATTTTTATGGTGACCATCGTGGTGGCCATTATAGGGGCCAGAGCTTATTATGTGCTGTTTGAGTGGCCTTACTATGTGCAGCATCCTGCCGAGATCGTTGCCATCTGGCATGGCGGCCTGGCGGTGCATGGCGGATTGATTGCCGGTATGGCAGCCATTTATCTGGGCTGTCGTCATTATCATATTTCGTTCTGGCAGTTTGCGGATATCATAGCGCCATTTATGGTTTTGGGGCAGGCCATCGGCCGCTGGGGTAATTTCTTTAACCAGGAGGCCTATGGTTATGAGGTGGATCCATCGGTGGTGCCCTGGGCCATGTGGATCGATGGCGCCTATCGCCATCCGACCTTTCTGTATGAATCCTGCTGGGATCTGCTGGTGTTTGTCATACTGCTTTGTCTGGCCCGTCAGGCCTGGGTGCGTCGGGGCGAGATCGGTCTGAGCTATCTGATGCTGTACTCTATGGGGCGTGTGGTGGTGGAAGGTTTCCGCACGGACAGTCTGATGGTGGGACCGCTGCGCATGGCGCAGGTGATGAGCCTGGTGCTGTTTGCCGGTGCGCTGCTGGTACTTCTGTATCGCCGCCGCAGTGGCAGAGCACAGCAACGGCCTTTGCTGCCTGGCGGCAAGCGGGGCTTAAACTGAGGATGCATATGTATAATGGGATTGCTGCGGTGGATGGGAAGCTGCAGCAATTTTTTTGCGCCAGCTTTTATGTGATTTTTGAAAAATTTTTTCTGTAACAGGTTGCAGGAACAGGAATTTTGAGGTAGAATATATTTATATAAATTAATTTTAAGATAATCATAAGGAGGATTTGGCATGTTTGTATGGAACCGAACAGAGGCGCTGATGACGCTGTCTCTGGAATATTATCTGCGGGCGCGGGCGTTACTGCTGCGCAATCACATCAGACTGCAGAGCAAGCAGGTGCGGATACCGGAGGATATGCAGCAGAAAAGCGGCATGCTGCAGCGCCCCACGACCCAGTATTACATTTATGTGCATAAGGATGATCTGGAACAGGCCCAGCAGCTGATCGAACAGATGGGGCCGGAGCTGGACCCGATGGAAGGGGCATTAAGCTGGTAGCCTGGTGGCCGCAGCTGGTAGCGGTTTGGGAAACCGGCTGGGGCAGGCAGATTCCTGCAAAAAGCAAAAACGGTTTTGACAGCGTAATGCAAAAGAGATATTACACTGCCAAAGCCGTTTTTGTTTGCAAAGTTATGTTTTAAAACAGCATGGTGAACAGGGACAGGACACCGTAGAGAACAGGCTGATGCAGCAGATACAAAAGCAGCGTGTGGCGGCCGATCTGGTTGACAGGCGGCAGCTGCCAATGCTGTATGGCCTGAAAAAATCTGCTGTGCAGCACCAGCGGCGCAGCCTGGTAGCCCGCTAAAAAGAGAAAAAACCAGGGAACCAGCGGAAAATAATCGCTGGAGAAAAAATCTGCGGCGGGCAGACCCAGCCAGAACAGCCAGTCATACTGATACCAGCTGTCAGGAAGCATCCAGATTGCATGATCCAGAAAGCCCACATAACCGTAATAGATCCCTCTGGTAAAGGCAAAAAGCAGCAGAGAAAGCAGCAGCATACAGCTTCGGGGCAATCGGTCCAAAAGCGGATGCAACAGGGCTGTGAGCAGATAGGAAGCTCCCATCAGATGCAGAATGCCAAACAGAATGCGTTTCTGCGGCATAATGACGCATGGGGTGACTGTGATCAGCACAGCGCAGAGCACCAACTGCATGCCCCGTTTGGCCGGATGACGGCTCAGAGTGGCGCAGCAGCCGGCCAGCAGGATAAAGCCGCTGCAGATACTCTGCTGCCATAACCAGGCACCGTGGCTTTCCAGAAACGGGCAGGGCAGATCAAAAAGATAGACCCAGTCATACAGTCCGTGGTAAGCGACCATATTGATAAACAGCAACCCGCGGAGCAGGTCCAGAATGGCGTAGCGCTGCCGGCTCATCGGGCCATTTCCCGGCAAATACCGTCAGTGTCGGCCAGGGTGACACCGATGCCTGCCATTTCCTGCAAGCCTTTTTCATAC
>CAMFFG010000027.1 GCA_945949655.1 uncultured Peptococcaceae bacterium | reverse complement strand
CTGCTTTCGTTGCCTGAAAGCAGGGATTCTTTGACAGACTGACCCCCGGCTTTGCCGGGGGATATTTATTCTTTTTGCAGTATGTCATGTGTATCGTACATCCGTCACGGCAACGTACATTTGACTTTCGAGCATCTGGGACGATACCAGTCCGTTTTTGCTGGACTGTTCAATCAGTCCGGTGCTTTTTTATAGTGATTTCCTGCAATTTTTCATACCGTGATGGCCTTTAGCCGCTCGATGAACTCCATGGCGATCTCCGGCAGCACGCGAGAGGGATTGCTGATATAACCGATCTCGATCTGCCCCAGATCTGTAATAGGAATGCACACCAGCTCCCGGCGCTGATCCTCTCGGGTCAGATATCCGGAGCCGGTCACATACGCCCTGCTCTGGGCGAGCAGTGAATAAGCCATGGCCCGGTCTGACACGGAAATGATCTGCTGCCGCGGATCCCACTGACGGTGCGTGGTGGTAAAGCGGGGGGATGATGGGTTGCACTCTTCGTAAGAAATAAAGGGATAGGCCTGAATATCCCGCAGCGTCACGCTTTTCTGTTTGGCCAACGGGTGCAGCTTGTGCACATATATGTGCAATTGATCGTATTTCAGATGCTGGAAAAAAATATTGCGCCGATTGCAGGCCTTGATGATGGCGCTGCGGCTGTCGCTGGCAAAAAACAGCACGCCAACATCAGCCTGGCTGGTTTCCACATTTTCCAGCACCTGATCCATGTTCCCCTCGAGATACCCCAGCCGGTACTTTTGATTTTCAGGCAGATGCACGATGCTCTCAAATGCATCTATGCCTGAAACATGGTGCAAAGAAGCGACGCAAAAATACTCTCGCTCCCCACGCCGGTGCTTATATTTGTTATCCAGATCCTGATATAGGCTTGCCAGTAATTGCGTATCCTTCAAAAACTCCTCTCCCTGATGTGTCAGGGAGATCCCCTTGCTGTTGCGCTCAAAAAGCTCCATGTCATATTCGTCCTCAAGGTTTCGGATGGATTCTGACAGGCTGGACTGGGAGATAAACAGCATTTTCGCCGCCTTACCGATAGATCCCGCCTCGCTGACGGTTCGGATATAAAGAATCTGCTTTAATGTCATCGATTATCCCTCACACAAACACAAAAATGCCCATACACTATTGCTGTTTTGCACAAACGAAAAGTGCCCTGTATTTCCAATGTTTTCCTGTGTTTTTTCAGGATAACACACGAATAGTCAAAATGCAATTCCTAAAACGAATAGTTTGAACCGGAATTATTTGTTCATTTTTGATGATAAATACATCGGAAAAACCGATTGGGATGTATCGTATATTCGTTCTTCATATTTTGGGAAAGCCGCTGTATAATGTTGACAATGTTCCGGGGGATTCCGCAAAAAAGGGGGGGCGATTCGTGATGACGCAATGTTCTCAGTTTTGTGATGAAGCATCGGCAGTTCTGCAATGCATAGACCTGTGCAAATGCTATGGCGGCGTTGTACAGGCCAATGATCATATCAACTTTACTCTGCGCCACGGCGAAGTGCATGCATTTTTGGGCGAGAATGGCGCTGGAAAAAGCACGCTCATGAAAATGCTCTATGGCATAGAGCAGCCGGATCAAGGGCAAATCATTCTTGCCGGAAAACCGGTGACCTTGAAAAGCCCCGCCGACGCCATCGCCCACGGCATTGGCATGGTGCATCAGGAACTGATGCTGATTCCGCATCTTACTGTGTCTGAGAATATCATGCTGGGTCAGGAAATAAAAACATGGAGTGGACGACTAAAGCGGCAGGAGGCCAACCGTCAGATTCAGGAATTAGCCGCGTCCTTTGGACTGGATGTAGACCCGGAGGCCCTGGTGGACAAGTTGACCATCGGTCAGCGGCAGCGAGTGGAAATTGTGAAGCTGCTGTACCGCAAAGCAGACATTCTCATTTTTGACGAGCCCACCGCTCTCCTGACGCCTCAGGAATCAGACGCACTGTTTGATGTGCTGCGCCAGTTGCGTAATCTGGGCAAATCCATTGTTTTTATCACCCACAAGCTGCGCGAGGTTTATCAGATCGCGGACCGCATGACAGTTATCCGGCACGGGCATATCGTGGGCACCACCACCCCGGCAGAAACCCAAATGGGCGAGCTGACCCAAATGATGGTCGGCAAATCAATATCGGCTGGCAGACGACAGCCCCACCCCATCGGCAGTGAAACTGTTCTGCAGGTAGAGAATTTGTCCGTGCCCGCCCATGGCGGCGCACCGGTGAAGGACGTCACTTTTTCCATACGGGCCGGCGAGGTATTGGGCGTGGCCGGTATCGAGGGAAATGGCCAAACGCCGCTGGCACAGGCGTTGATGGGGCTGTGCCAGCCGAGCAGGGGAAGTATTTATTTGTGTGAGAAGGACATCACCCGTTATTCCACCAAGCAGATCCGCGATGCCGGTATGGGCAGTATCCCCGATGACCGGCAGGGCATGGGCCTAATTTTGGGTATGCGGCTGTTTGAGAACACGCTGCTCAATACCTATGACGAAAAGCCCTTTGCGCGAAGCGCGTTATTGGAGGATTGGAATGCTGTCCGGCAGGATGCGCGAAAAAAGATCTCAGACTATAGCATTGCCGCCACCGAAGAGTCGGTGGTGGGTACCCTTTCCGGAGGCAACCAGCAGAAAATCGTAGTCGCCCGTGAGCTTGTCCGCGGCTGCCGCCTGCTCGTTGCAGCCCAGCCCACCCGAGGGGTTGACATCGCTTCTGCGGACTATATTCAGCGCCGCATCCTGGACGCCGCATCGCAGGGCTGTGCTGTGCTTCTCATATCCAGTGATTTGGATGAACTAATCAAAATTTCTGACCGGATTATGGTTCTCTTCCGGGGCGAAATTATGGGTTTTGTAGACGCTGATGCCACTGATCGGGAGGCTCTTGGCCGCATGATGCTGGGCGAACATGTCTGAAAGCAGTTGATTCTGCTGCCATCAAACCGGCAGCTTTTAATTAAAT
The DNA here is from genome assembly GCA_945949655.1 of uncultured Peptococcaceae bacterium. Taxonomy (GTDB): domain Bacteria; phylum Bacillota; class Peptococcia; order Peptococcales; family Peptococcaceae; genus UBA7185. The sequence continues at coordinate 6,666 of CAMFFG010000027.1, read as the reverse complement.
TCAAGGAGGAACCAAAATGAAATTCACAGCAAATTTGAAGAAGTGGCTTGCCCTGATGTTATCCGCCTGCATGGTGCTGGCGCTGGCCGCCTGCGGTCAGCCTGCCGACAAGCAGGATAACGGAGGCGAAGCCGACTCTGAAACCACCAAAATTGCCGTCGTGTTTGCTTCCAGCGGACTGGGTGACAAGTCCTTTAACGATGCCCTCTATAATGGCATGGAGGAAGCAGAAAGCTCCATGGGTATCCAGTGGGTTTATTCTGAGCCTAAGGATGACGCCGAGTATGAGGGTCTGATTTCCGGCTATGCCGACAGCGGCGACTGCGACCTGATCATCTGCCTGGGCGGCAGCCAGAGTTCCAGTCTGGAGAATGTTGCCCCCAACTATCCTGAGCAGAAGTTTGTCATTCTGGATGCCGCTGTGGAAGGCGACAATATCCGCAGCTACACTTGGCGCGACCAGGAGTTGGGTTTCCTGGCAGGTGTTCTGGGTGCTGGCCTTTCCGACACCAACAAGCTGGGCTTTATCGGTGCCCACGACATTCCTCTGTGCAATCTTGGCGCGGCCGGCATGATTGCAGGTGCACACTATGTAAACCCTGACTGCGAGGTCCTGGTGGACTATGCCAATGGCTGGGCAGAGGTCAATGGCTGCTATGAATTGGCCACATCCATGAGCGAGCAGGGTGCCAGCCTCATTTATCACACAGCCAGCGCCGGTGGCCTGGGTATTCTGAACGCCGGTAAGGAAAAGGGCTTTTTGACCATCTTCTTTGATGGCAATCTGAATTCCGACGCTCCCCAGACCAACATTGCCAGCGCCATCCGTGACTTCCCCGCCTGCGCCAAGGAAGCCATTGAGGATGTGATCGACGGCAAGTTTACCGCCGGTTCCATCGAAAAGGGCATTGCGGAGAGCAGCTTGTATCTGGACTTTGACGGCTCTGAATATCAGATTCCCACTGAGGTGATGGACAAGTACAATGCGGCCGTAGAAGCCATCAAGAGCGGCTCTATTGTTGTTCCCGGCTCGATTGAAGAAGCAAAGGTGTGGAAGGCTGCCTGATAAGGAGCCCACGTACCGGACACGGGGCTGAAAACTCCTGTAGCTTTCAGCCCCATGCCTTATTCGCAGATCCATCGGTATCTGCCAAAGGAGGGACACTGTGAAAAAAACAAGGATCAGATTGTCACTGTTCTCGCTGGTTCTGGCGTTGGTCCTGTTTGGGCTGACGATCCGTTTCACCGGACGGGAACCGTTTGGCGTATACTGGAGCATTCTGGTCGGCTCTTTCGGCAGTATCAAGAGCTTTTTGAATGTATTGGCCTATACTCTGCCTCTGATCATGACCGGTCTTGGTGCGGCAGTTGCGTTTCAGAGCGGCGTTTTCAACATCGGTGGTGAAGGTCAGGTGCTGGTGGGCGGCCTTGCTTCAGTCATTGTAGGCCTGACGGTGCCGCTCCCGGCTCCGTGGGGCTATCTGCTGGCACTGCTGGCGGGTTTTCTGGCGGGAGCCGGTTGGGCGGTTTTGCCCACGCTGTTCGCCGGGCGTAACTTGGCATCCCTGTCCGTAGCCACCATTATGATGAACTCGATTGCCTCTTTGCTGACGGAGTATATTGTCAAGACTTTTTTTCAGCGTCCGGGGGCCAGCAACACAGAAACCATGGTGGTAAACGAGGGCAGCATCCTACCCCGTTTTTTTCCCAGCACCCAGTTCAATTATGGCATTTTCGTGGCGCTGATTTGCGTGGCAGCGGTCACTTGGATGCTGTATAAAACTCCCTTCGGCTTTTCCCTGCGGGCCATGGGAGAAAATGCCCGAGCCATGCAGCAGGCAGGCCTGCCTATCTACCGGCGCACACTGGTCGCTATGTTTATCAGCGGCGGCCTCTTTGCGTTGGGCGGCTCCATCCAGTGCCTGGCAGTGTATAAGCGTTTTGTCATGGGCTTTTCTCCAGGCTATGGGTGGGACGGCATCACCGTTGCCACTCTTGCCATGAATTCCCCCGTCGGAGTGTTACTGTCGGCATTTCTGTTCGGTATGCTGCGCTCCGCCTCTATCAGCATGAGCCTGACCAGTCAGGTTACAACTGAGATGATTTCTGTCCTGCAGGGTCTGATCGTCATGCTTGTGGCATCCCCTGATGTTTGGAATGTGCTGGATCATCTGCTGCAGTGGCTCAAACTGCGGATAGGCCATCCGGGCAAAACGAAAGGAGCTGCCGAATAATGGATTTCTGGATTTCCTTTGCAAACTTTTTTGCCTCCGCCATACGCCTCACCGCACCCATCGCCTTGGGTACGCTGGCTTGTACGATCAGCGAGCGTGCCGGTGTGATCAACATTGGTATTGAAGGAACCATGCTTTTCAGCGGCTTCTGTGCCGCAGTGGGTACCTACTATATCGGCAGCCCCTGGGTCGGACTGCTGTGCGGCTGTATGGCAGGCGCTCTGCTGGCTGTTATTTTGGGCCTGCTGGCCATCTACTGCAATGGCCAGCATATCGTCATCGGCATCGGTTTAAACCTGTTCGGACCGGGCTTTGCCTATATGATGATGCGTTCCCTGTGGGATACGACGGGCATTTCTCCCTGGATTGCCGGGTTTCAGACGTTAACTATCCCTGGTATTGCCTCTATCCCTGTTCTGGGCACTATGCTTAGCGGTTACCCCGCCTGCGTATATTTGGGTTTTTTAGCGGTGGCCATTATGCAGTATCTGCTGAAAAAGACAGCCTGGGGTCTGCGAGTGCGTGCTGTCGGTGAAAATCCTGCCGCTGTAGCAACCCTTGGGATCAATGTCTACCATCTGCGTATGCAAGCCGTGGTATTGGGCGGTGTGTTCGCCGGAATGGCCGGAGCTGTCATGTGCCTGAGTTCGGCCAATGTCTTTGTCAATGACATGTCCGCCGGAACCGGGTTCATGGCTTTTGCCGCCAACCAATTTGGCCAGTGGTCGCCGGTAGGCGGGTATTTTGCCACACTGCTCTTTGGTGTCATGTCCGCACTGCGGATGCGCCTGCAGAGCTTTGGCGTAGCTACGCAGCTGACCCAGATGATGCCCTATCTGGCGGCTCTTATCGGCATCAAACTTACCGGCATGCGGATGCGTGCTCCGGCGGCCAACGGCGCTCCCTATGCCCATCCGCTGTCCATGCCTTGCAAGCAGCGCGGAAAATGAATGAAGAAGGGAACAGGTACATGAATACAATTACATTTCACGAATTCAGGTTTATCCTGCACCTGAAGGATTACGACAGCGGCGTGTTTTTCTACCGGGAGGTTCTTGGCCTGCAGCCAAATTACAACTGGGCCATCGTCCCGGATCAGAAAGGCTATCGGTTTTATACAGGAAATGGTCGTCTGGAAATCACCCAGATCCCCTTTCTGCCCAAGCAGGGTGTCAGCGAGTTTATGGCCGAGTGTGTTGATTTGTCTCTGTGCATGGAGCGCATCCGGGAAGAATTGCCGGACGTTGACATACTCTCTCAAACGGAGGGTCAGGTTACTCTGCGTGACAGCGGCGGCAATGTCGTGCACCTGCTGCAGAGCGCTGAGAGCACCGGCGGTGCCGATGTAGACAAAACCGATATGTTCTCCGGTCAATTTACCGGTGTGCTTTACCAAGATGACCTGTCCGCGGCAGAGGATTTTTACTGCGCGCAACTGGGTCTTCCGCTGCTTCAACGCCGGCAGGATGCCCTGCTGGTGCAGGCAGGCGATGCCCATCTGCTGCTGCTCCGCCGCCCGGATGGCTGCACCATGGGGCCGTCTATGGTCGGATTGGAGGCCAGCAGCGTCAACAAGCTGTATGACCGGCTGAGCAAGCGCACAGATTACCGGGAGGCCGGAGTTCTGCGTGACACGGATTTTGATGCACGGCGCCTGTTTCAGCTTTATGATCCCAGCAACAATGTGGTTGAAATCTATGCCTACCTGCGCAATGTACGGGAAGAAATTCTGATGCACTGACAGCGGAAAGGAAAAAACATGTGGCGCAAAGAATACAGAATTGTTTATTACTCCTGGGAGTTTGATACGCTTCAATCCTTTTATCGGGATTTGCTGCGCCTGCCGCAGATGTACGGCTGGTACACAAGCCCGATAGACCGCGGCTGCAAGTTTAAAATCGGTGACAACCGGCTGGAACTGATTTGCCGTCATCCCACCCTCCCCCAGGGCCCGGCTGGCATGCGTCTGGAAGCCCGGGACATTGAACTGTGCTATAAAAATCTGAAATCTCAGCCCCGGGTCACAGTCATCCATCCTCTGCGGGCACATCCCTGGGGTGAATACAGTTTCTGCATCAAAGATCCTGTGGGTAATTGGGTAGAGATCTATCAGCGTGCAGAGGATTACAGTCCTGCGGGCCCTGATGACGGCAGCTGTTATTTCACTGACGAGTATACCGCTATTCTCTTTGCCAGAGATTTGGAAAAAATTACCGCTTTTTATCGCGACTCTATGCAGATGCCCGTGATAGCTTCCTGGGACCGTGGGCCTGAGGATCGAGGCTATCGTCTGCGCTCCGCAGGCGGCTATACTGACATCCGCCAAATGACGGAAAACACCCCCCAAGGCCCGGCGTTGACTACCATCGAGGCAGAGGATGTAAACGCGTGCTTCGACTGGCTCTCTCAACGGGAGGACGTTCAGGTGCTTCTGGGCTTAACGGATACATGGTACGGAGACCGAATCTTTCAGATCTGTGACGAAGAGAAAAACGTGGTGGAAGTTCTCGCCTATCGCCGCAACATGAAAGCCCAAGATTTGGCCAGACAAGGTGGGAAATGATGTCTGAAAAAACGCTAATCCGCAACGCACGGGCCATTGTGACCTGTGACGAGCAGGACCGCATTCTTTACGGCGCTGACCTCCTTATCAATGGCAACCAAATCGAAGCTGTAGGGCGCAACCTCTGCGCCGACGGCGCACATGTAATCGATGCTGCCGGGAAATATGTGTACCCAGGCTTTGTCAATACCCACCATCACTTTTTTCAGGCTTTCGTTCGCAATCTTATGACCATTGACCGGCCGGGTCTGACACTGATGCAGTGGCTCGATGAAATCTATAAGGTTTTTATCTGCATTGACGATAATGTGATTTTCTATTCCTCCGCTGCCTGTATGGCAGACCTGATTAAGCACGGCTGCACCTGCTCCGTGGATCATCAGTACTGCTATACAACACATACCGGAAAACGGGCCATAGACCGCCAGATGGAGGTGGCCCAAATGATGGGTTTCCGTTTTCTGGCCGCCCGTGGTACAAATACGCTGCCCCGTTGGCAGGGCAGCACCATCCCGGATGAGATGTGCGAAACAACCGCGGAATATCTTCAGGATTGTGAGCGGCTGCTGGCCCTTTACCATGATCCTGCGCCCTTTTCCATGCAGCAGATTGTGCTTGCCCCTTGCCAGCCCATCAATTGCACCGAAGACACCTTCCTTGAAACCATCCGTCTAGCCCGCAGCAGCAATCTTCGCATGCATACGCATCTGTGTGAAGGGGAAAACAGCAGTATGGTTCGCCGCTTCGGCGTGCGCTCGCTGGAGTGGTGCCGCCGCATTGGCTTTCTGGGGAGTGACATTTGGCTGGCTCATGGCCGAGAGACTCTGCCTCAGGAATATGATCTGCTGGCCCGCAATGGGATGGGTATTTCCCATTGTCCTGCACCCACTATGCTGGGCGGTAGTGAGATTCTGGACATTCCCGGCATGCAAAAGGCTGGTATCCCTTTGGGATTGGGCGTAGACGGCTGTGCCACCAACGATGGCTCCAATATGCTGGACACCTTGCGCCTGGCTTATCTGATGCAGACATTTCTCAGCAAGCAGCGGGGTAGCTGCCCCACTCCGTACGAGATGCTGAAAATGGCCACAGCAGGTGGTGCAGACATGATTGGCCGGCCGGAGTTGGGGCGTCTGGCCGCCGGAAAAGCAGCGGATCTTTTCCTGGTGGATGTACAGCGGCTGGAATATGCCGGAGCGCTGCATGATCCGGCTTCGATTCTGCCAAAGTTGGGCATTACCGGCAATGTCTGGCTGACCATGATTAATGGCCGGGTGGTCTATCAGAATGACCGTCTTGCCGGTGTAGACGAAGAAAAGCTTCTGCAGGAGGGCGAGCAGGTCTGTACGCGAGTGCTGCGCAATCGGTGCAGCGCGTTTGCTCCATATTGCAGCAATCAATAAGGAGGGGCTTTATGGACTATCTGGATTTTCAGCTTCTGCTCTATGTTTCTCAGGAGCAATACGAGATATGCCGCCGCTTTTATGAGCAGGTCTTTTCCGTCCAGCCCTTTTATGGCTGGGACGAGGGCTCGGAAGACCGTGGCGTCAAATATAATCTGGCCGGTTCGAAAATCGTGCTCCTGGTGCAGGAAAACCCTTTTCCCGAATATGGCCCAATCCATTTCCAACTGCAGGTTCCAAGTCTGCAGGAGGTTTACCGCCGAGCCAAGGAACTGGGTGCTGTGACGCAAGAGCCTTTCTTCCGTCCATACGGCTGGCATATGTTCCGCATGGTCGACCCAGCCAGAAACCACATCAATATATACACCATCCCGAATTAAATAATATAAATGCCCATCGCTGCGACGGGCATTTATATTATACCTCATTTGTCGTTTTCACACCTGTCGCCGTTCTGGGTAAGTAT
>CAMFFG010000026.1 GCA_945949655.1 uncultured Peptococcaceae bacterium | reverse complement strand
CGGACGACCTTTTCCGTTGGGCCAGCATTACATCCAGATTCGCAACAATAGGCATTTACACCGCTCCTTTCCTCCACACATTACAATAGCAAATTGTCGTTATTTTCTGCATCTATCAAATAGTAAAATCATTTTCTTCTTTAATCTGTATGGCCTCGGCCAGCATGTTTTTAATCACACGGACAAAAAGCCCCAAAAAACCGATACCGCCGGCAGCAAAAACCAGCACCGGCCACAGGCAGGCCGCCACCAGACAGAACACTGCGGCAAAGAAGCAGGCCCAAGACACCAGCCGCAGACAAGCGGTATTGGCTGGGGAAAACACCTGTCCCTGCTGGATATTGCCCAGCATGCGGGCCAGACCATATAAAGCCAGCAGCACTGGTATAAAAATCAGATAAAACAGCACCAGCACAGCAGAATCCAGCTGCAAAAAAGGCAGCACAACTGCAATCACGATCCATGCCACCAGCGCAATGCGAATCCACCAGGCTGTCAGCAACAGCGATTTAGAATGATTCCACATAAGCCTTCCTCCTTCTGTCTATCATTGTATAAGGCATATTATCGTTTGTCAATTATTTTTTATCGAAAAACGATAATTAAATTATGATGATTTATTTTTCCTTACATACAGGCCCAAGCGAGTCTTGTTTTCTTCTTGTTTTTTTACTATCATATTTGAGAAAGAATCTGTTTCTATTGTATTTCTAACAGATATGAAGGGAGATATATACTATGCAAAACCGTTACACTGGAGACATTGGTGATTTTGGAAAATTGGGACTGCTCCGTCAACTAAATCGATCGGGATTGTCTATTGGTGTCAACTGGTATTTAACCCCCGACGAAACACACAATGGTGATGGGAGACATATTCGTTATCTAACAAATGATAAATTTCGTGCTTGTGATGAACAACTATGGTCCATGCTGGGACAAATCGTAGATTCAGACAAGCGACAGGTCAGCGAGTTAGAACACCCCGACATTCTTCGAGCAACCTTTTATTCACGAATACTTGATTTTACCGATGCCAACAAAACTGAACGGCAAATACTCCGCTGGGAATGGCACAACCGGGCTGTTCAGCAACTACAGATCTGTGATATCATTTTTGTTGATCCCGACAATGGATTGATCGTGCCCTCTGCCAATGGCACGCCTAAAAGCAACAAGTTCGTACTTCCATTTGAATTGGCTGAGTATTACCGTGCTGGCGCCAGTATCATTTATTATCAGCACAAGGCTCGACGACCAGATGAATTCTATATAGAACAAAACAAGCAGCTGATAGAGTCTGGAGCATTTCCTGCCGCAAAGAGCCTTGGCTTAAAATTTCGAACCACCTCTCAACGATACTATTTTTTCCTGATGCAGCCACAGCATGCAGAGACTATCATTTACTGTCTGAAACGAATGATGGACACATCCTGGAAGAACCATTTTTCACTGTTATAACGCGATAGAGACAAAAGACATTTCCCATCCGTCCAGGCCTATTATCTACAGAAAAAGTGGTTCACTGAAATATTTCTCACTTTTCTGAATATAGTAATAGCAAGACGAAAAGGAGGGACTTGTGATGAACCCAGAATTAATGGCATTCCAGAAAAAGCTGGATGCTTATCAGGATGAGTTTTATCAATTATTGCGGGAATATGCCCGTATTCGCAAAATTTCACCCCGGGTGCGGGCAGAAAGCAGCAAATTGCTGGAACAATACCTGATTCGTATGACCCGTATGGTAAAACAGGTCAGTCATGAATTCAACGATGATCTGATGCAGGGGGTTTCGCTGCTAAAAATCAAAATGATGCAATAACTATCTGTCCTCTGCCGGGAAAGTTTTATTTTCGCTTTTCCGGCAGCAGCTTTTTGTGATTTTTTCTTGTCAAAAAGGCGTCTTTCTGTTATGATGGCGGTGTGACCACAGAGAGACCGGATCAGGCAGGCAGATTGCTAATTTTTCGTCTTGCAGGAAATATTGTACGCTTGTAAACATCGGGTACTGTGTGGTATACTAAACTTGAAAATGCAACATGTTGTACAAGCTGTGCAAACAGCAAGTCTTCTCTTGCATATTACCCACTACTTAACAGAACAGGACTGTTGCCTTGGTGTGACAGTCCTGTTCTGTTTTTTCGTTATGAGGATCTATAACCTGACTGAAAACATGTTACACAAGGGCAGGAATAAAAATCCTATTTCTATGAACTTATCTACCTATACAAAATTCCCTATGTGCTTAGGCATAAAAAAACTTAGAGCGGATACCGTTGCCAAAATACATGAACATTTTTTATACTTTTCCCAACAAGGGTTTCTTTCTGCAACAGACGGAACAATTCGACACAATCAGAATGTGAGAAAGAAAATAAAATTCATTCTGCTGTTTTATCCTGGAAAACAAAGTGTTTGTTTTTGCAGAAAAGAGACAAAACTATTTTTATATGCAGGAGGTTTTTTCATGTCTGAAGAACAAGGTTTTAAAAAGGAGCTGCGCCCCATCGATGTGTGGGGCCTAGCTCTGGGCGCTATTGTGGGCTGGGGCTGCTTTGTCCTGCCCGGCAATGCATTTCTGCCTAAGGCTGGCCCATTGGGAATGGCTATCGGTATGCTGCTGGGAGCTGCTATCGTCATTGTAATCAGCCTAAGCTATGGTTATCTGATTCAAAAATTTCCGGTTTCCGGCGGTGAATTTGTCTATGCCGATTCGGCATTTGGCAAAGTTCACGGTTTTATCTGTGGCTGGGCCCTGATTCTGGCTTACTGGTCTCTGATTCCCTTAAATGCGACAGCAGTAGGTCTGATCAGCCGATATCTCTTCCCTGGCATCATCCAGGTAGGTAAACTGTATTCCATTGCCGGCTGGGATGTATATGCCGGAGAAGTGCTGGTGGCATCCTTTTTCCTGATTGCGCTGGCCTTCCTCAATATCAAAGGGGTAAAAGGTTCTGGTGCACTGCAGACAGCTGTTTCTTTGATTTTAGTTTTATCGATCGTAGCGGTAACCGCTATCGTGCTGTTCCAGTGCCATGATTTTGCAAACCTGACACCGGCTTTTCAGAATGAAGGCGGGCGCTCCACCTTCGCCTGTATTTTTGCTGTAGTTGCCATGACACCATGGGCTTTTATCGGTTTTGACTGTATCCCGCAGGCTGCCGAAGAATACAGCTTTTCCCATAAAAAATCGCTGTTTTTAATGGTTTCTGCCGTACTGGTAGCTGCTCTGCTGTATATCTGTATCAACACCATCACCGCCATAGTTATGCCATGGCAGGATCTGCTGGCACAGGATCCATTCTGGGCCACTGGCATGGTGATTGAAATGACCATGGGCAAGATCGGTCTCTTTCTGGTCGGGATCGCTATGCTGTGCGCTGTCATCTCCGGGATGAACGCATTCTATCTGTCCACCAGTCGCCTGTTATATGCGATGGCACAGGTAAATGCGCTGCCTAACATGTTTGCCGAAATCGACCCTAAATATGGCACACCAAAAAAATCCATTTTATTTGTCATGGCCATCTCCCTGATCGCGCCATGGTTTGGCCGTGAAGTTTTAGGCTGGATCGTAGACATGACATCGGTAGGCGCATCGCTGGCCTTTACCTATACCACCGCGGCCGCCGCTGTCATTGCATGGAAGCATGGCAGTAAAGTGCAGAGCTTTATTGGCGGTTTGGGCGTTGTAGCCGGAGTATTCTTCCTGAGCCTTCTGCTGATTCCGGGCATGCCCGGCTTCCTGTCGCCGCAATCTCTGATCGCGCTGGCGGCCTGGACCATCCTTGGCGTTATTTTCTTCTTCATCATGCGCAAAAAATACCTTGGTGATACCGAAGATATGGACACCATGCTACAGGAAAAAGGTGTGGGAGAAGCCACCTGTCCCCGCATCTGCCAGGAATAGCCCTTTTTCCGCATACTGTTTTCTCGCTTCGTTTCACAATTTATTTTTTCTCCACAGGGCAACTGCTGCAACGCTTCTTTTATAAAAGGGCATTCACAGCGGTTGCCCTTTTGTTATCCACCTACCGCTCACTTTTGTGCTTTGGCATAGTACTTTTTAAGCATCAATACAAATTTTTGCCATTTGTTAAGGTGTATTGTATTTTTTCTTTACAGGAGCCTGACCAAAATGCTATAATACAATCAATAAATCGTATCTATAAATTAATTCTTTACTTCTGCACGTTTTCTGAAGATTCATCATCTTTTGTTGCAGAATAGAATATGATAAACCTCTGATTGATTTTTGTTTTTGTTTTTGCTTCAGTGTACAATCCAGGTCAAAGAAGGAGCATCGAAACATTTGACGTACCTGCAGCAGAATAAAATAGCATTGCATTTATTCCCTACTTATTTTTTAAGCCAGTGAACACGCTGAACTTTTATTTTTTAAAACGGGAATTTATTTTTTAACTTAAAACTTTATATTTACAACAAGTTGGAGGCGATTATTATGGCTGAATCACATGAACGTGTTGAACTTGAAAAATCCTTAAACCCTGCGAATATCTGGGCTGTAGCTTTAGGTTCCATTATCGGCTGGGGTGCTTTTATCCAGTCTCCGAACTGGATGATGAAAGCCGGCGGTCCGCTGCCGTTGACACTGGGTTTCCTGCTGGGCGGCGCTCTGATGCTGATCGTTGGTTTTAGTTACGCTTACATGATTGCAAAATTCCCCGTTGCCGGCGGTGAATTTGCTTACGCTTACGTTGGCTTCGGTCCGGTTGCATCTTATGTCTGCGGCTGGATGCTGTCCGTTGGTTATTTTGGTATTGTTGCCTTAAACGCAACAGCTGTTCCTGTACTGTTTAGTATTTTAACACCTGGTCTTCTGAAAGTAGGCTATTTGTGGACTGTCGCAGGCTGGCCGGTATATGCCGGTGAAGTTGCCGTTTCGCTGGGTCTGTTGTGGATCCTGGGCTTTGTAAACTACCGCGGTGTAAAATCCACCGGTAACCTGCAGCTGATTCTGTGTGGCCTGTTGTGCGGCGCCGTTGTTCTGATCGTGTTAGGTACTGTTTTCACTGGTAATTTCAACATGGAAAACCTGACACCAGCTGCTAACCAGAACAATGTTCCAATGCTGAAAGGTATTATCCTGATCATTGCTATGGCTCCGTTCCTGTATGTAGGGTTCGACTGCATCCCACAGGCTGCAGAAGAATTTAACTTCCCTGCAAACAAAACCTTATTCCTGATCTTCAGCGCAATCGCAGTTGGTGCTTTTATCTACGCTGCTCTGGCTGTTGTAACTGCTGCTGTAATCCCATGGATGGAAATGGTTGAACTGAAAGACGCTGCTGGTAATCCAGAATCCTGGAGAACTGGTGCTATGATCAAACAGGCTCTGGGCGGTTTAGGTCTGGCCTTCGTTGTTATCGCTGTACTGGCCGGTATGCTGACTGGTATCAACGGCTTCTACATGTCCTCCAGCCGTCTGCGGTTCGGTATGGCTCGTGCCAGAATGATGCCAAAATTCTTTGCATACATTCATCCGGTTCACAAAACACCTTCCAAAGGTATCCTGTTTGTAATGGTTATCTGCTCTATCGCTCCTTTCTTCGGCCGTGAAGTTCTGAACTGGGTCGTTGACATGGCTGCTGTTGGTACCGGTGTTGGTTACTTCTTCACCTGTGCTGGTGCTTACATGGTTCTGACCAAAGGCTTACGTCCAAAATCTGATGACGATATCTCTCCAGTTATGGCCGCTGCCGGCGCCATCGTTTCCCTGGGTATCATCGTATTACAGGTTGTTCCTGGTATGCCAGCCTTCCTGAGTGGTCCATGCTGGATCGCACTGGGCGTTTGGATTGCGATGGGTGCTGTATTCTACTTCACTGCTATGGGTCGGTTCCGTCAAACGTCTAAAGGCATGGTCGGTTACCTGATCTTAGGTGACAAATCCGGTCTGACTCCAGAAGAACTGGCAGCTGTTGAAGACTGCACACCAACTACCGACTGTGAAGTTGACCTGGTTGAACAGGAAATGTTCCAGAATAAATAAAAAACTCTTCTGATCTGAGTTTTCATAAAAACAGCTGGTTGGATTTTATAATCCACCAGCTGTTTTTATGTGCCAGCTTTATTTCCGGTTTTCTGCTCAGCCCGCTTCACACATTTGTGCCTGGATGTCATCTTTGGGCTATTTTACTATCGTTGCACGAAATGCGTTTCCATTGTTTCGCTAAAGTTTTAAACGTTCCCTATTCTTTTGTATGCCCCAATATGATTCGTTAAACATTTTTAATCTCTTTACAGAATAATCGAAAGCCCGGACAGAATCAGCAGCGCATAGGTCAGCTGCATAAAGCGCTCCCGCCCAATGCGTTTGTGCAGATAATTGCCTAAATACACTGACAACACCAGTGGTGGAATGGCACAGACGATCAGCAGCAGATTCGTTGCTGTCCACAGTGCCGGTCTAAAATTCAGCACAAAAAATACCGGCTCCAACACAGCCCAGGTGGCCGCAATGGTGGCGCGAAATTCCGATTTGTCGTGCAGCACCATGGTGGCATAAAGCACCAGCAAAGCACCGCCGGATAGAAACATACCGTGAATGATGCCCGCTGCCGCCAAAATCATAAAGCACAGCCAGGTTGGCAATTGTCTGGTTTCCGGCAAAAACAGCTGCTTTAACGCCACAGCGATGATGATCACCCCATAAACAGGCAGCAGGAACGTCAGTGGTATAATATGATACAGCGCGGTGCCCACCACCATGCCACTCAGCATGATGATAATAATGCGTCTCCATTCCTTTTTGTTGGCATATTTCCACTGCTGGATCGCAATAGAACCACAGGACAGAATGGCTGTCACATTGAGAATAAACCGGGCCTCATCAGCGCCCAGCAGCAAAATGGAAGCCGGCATGGCCATCATGGTACCGGCAAACCCTGTCACCATCATAATGGTGTTGGTAACAAAGAAGATCAGTAAAAATAGTATTCCATGCAAATCCATTGCAATCCCTCCCATCTCTTTTATTATACGAAATCTGCCGCAGCTTTGCCTTGGCAAATGACAAAAACAGAAAAATACCGCAGAATTTTTCTGCGGTCGTGTCTGTCAGGCTTCTTCGGTCGTCAGCACCAACGTCACCTGATACTGCCTAAAATATTCCAGATATGCCAGCTCCGGCTCCACATCCGTAATCAGATACTCTAAGTCACCAATGGTTCCGTAGGTCATCAGCGCAGCATGATTAAATTTTTCATGATCGGCCAGCAAAATCCGCACCTTGCTCTGTTCCATGGCGACCTGCTTTACCTCAAATTCCTCAAAGGTGGCATTGGTCAGCTGCCGTGTCAGTGACAGCCCGGTGCAGCCTAAAAACGCTTTGGAGCAGTTGAACTGACGCAGTGCTTCACAGGTGCTATGCCCTACCAGCGATGCCGTGCGCCCCAATACTGTCCCTGGCAGGCCAATGGTGCGAATGTGCGAATACTGGGCCAACTCTGCCAGTGCTGGAATGCTGTAGGTAATGACCGTGATATTTTTTTTATCCGCCAGATAGGGAATCATTTTCAGTGTCGTGGAGCCCGAATCTAAAAAAATGGTATCGCCATGATTCACAAAGGCTGCCGCTGTGCGCCCGATCTGCTCCTTTTCATCCTGACATTCCAGATTGCGCACCTGAAAGTCCATCAATTCTCTGGTGCGCAGCGCTGCTGCATCTTCTTCCTTCCCCAATGCAACCACACCGCCGTATACCTTTTTGACCAAACCATTCTGCACCAAGGTGTCAATATCACGGCGTATGGTATTCATGGATACCTGAAATCGCTCGCAAAGATGCTGCATGGACACAGACCCTTCTTGTTTGATATATGCTTCTACCGCTTCAATCCGTTTCACTCGCATGGGCATCTCCCTTTCTATCCTGGCTCGGTTCATGATTTCTCATTATAATCGAAACTTTATCAAAAGTAAATCATATTCTCATTGACACATTACCAATTAAATGCTATTATTTACTCATAAGTTATCCAAAACATTATCAAATTAAAATTTCTTATCTATTTTTGCTATCATGGCTTCTCGTATCCAGGCATATGGATATCACACATATTTATTTTTTTAGGAGGTAATTTATATGAAAATTTTGAAAGATTACATCAATGGACAATGGGTGGACGGTACCGGCGATTTTATTGATGTGTTCAACCCATCTACCGGTGAACTGATTGCCAAAGTGCCTGTGACCACACCTGACAAAGTAGAAGAAGCGATTCAGGCCGCTGCGAACGCATTTCAAACCTGGAAAGAAGTGCCCCTGCAGAAACGGATGGGCTATCTGTTCAAATTGCGGGATGCATTGGTAACCCGTCGGGAAGAATTGGCCACTGTCATCGCCACCGACCAGGCAAAAACCATTGCCGATGCCCGGGGCGAAATCGACCGCGGCATCCAGAACACCGAAGTGGCCTGTGGTCTGCCTCTGATGATGCGCGGCGACAAAATTGCGGTCAACGCCGATATCGACGGCGAAGTTATGAGAGAACCAATCGGCGTTGTGGGCGGTTTGGCTCCATACAACTTCCCATCTCTGATTTTTGGCTGGTTCGTGCCATTTGCGCTGGGCACTGGCAATACCCTGGTGTACAAAGCATCGGAACAGTCGCCAATGTTTATGCAGTTGATTGCCGAAATTCTGGATGAGATCGGTATCCCTGCCGGCGTATTCAACCTGATCAACGGCAATCAGCCAGTGGTAGAACAGATGCTGGCCAGCAAAGATATCCAGGCCATGTCCTTTGTAGGTTCTACTAAGGTCGGCCAGATCGTAGCAGAAGGCTGCGCTAAAACAAACAAAAAAGCCATGGTGCTGGCTGGAGCCAAAAACACCATGATCGTGGCCAAAGACGCCAACATGAAGGGCTTTGCTGAAAACTTTAAAAATGCCTGCTTCGGTGCTGCCGGTCAGAGATGTATGGCTGCTGCCAATGTTGCAGTAGAAGAAGAAATTTACGACCAGGTAAAAGAAATCATGCTGGACGTTGCCAAGAGCGTCAAAGTCGGCGATGCATTGGACGAATCGGTATATATGGGCCCAGTGATCTCCCAAGGCGCCATCAACCGCATTCACAACTATATCGAAATTGGTCTGCAGGAAGGCTGCACCTTGCTGTTGGACGGCCGCAACCCAGAACTGCCAGAGAAAAATAAAAATGGGTTCTTCATTGCACCGACCATCTTAGAAGGTGTCACCCCGGATATGCGTGTGGCAAAAGAGGAAATCTTTGGCCCTGTTGTGACCTTAATCAAAATCAAATCTTACAAAGATGGAATCCAGATCATCAACGATTCCGAATACGGCAACGGCGGCTGCCTGTTTACGGAAAGCGCTATCATCGCCCAGGACTTCCTGCGTCATACCAACTCCGGTATGATCGGTATTAACGTTGGGGTTCCAGCCTCCATGCCTTATCTGCCATTCGGCGGCACCAAAGGGTCGCTCTTAGGCGGTCAGTACAAAGCACAGATCACAGACTGCGTCGAATTCTTTACCAAACGGAAAGCAGCTACCATCCGCTACTATGGACCAAACGAAGCATAAAAGCTGTGTTTTCTAAAATAATACCATAAAAATATCATCTGAAAAATCAAAACCGCCCGTCAAACGGGCGGTTTGTTCATGCCCTATAAGGGCATA
>CAMFFG010000025.1 GCA_945949655.1 uncultured Peptococcaceae bacterium | reverse complement strand
CTGCCCCCACTGCGAAAATCGGCAGTGTAAAGCGGGTAAATCCGTGAATATTTTTCGGAATCGATTTTTCCGGCAAATCGGTCGGGAAGCCCAGTTCACCAAAGTCTACATCGGAAATATACAGCCAGCTGGTACCGCCGACTTCTGTTTCGCCGTACACATGGTTGAGATATCTGCTGTCTCCGTCGATAATTTCGTGTGCTTTGGCCAGCATTTCGTCACGGCTGCCAAACATCAGAGCGCCTGTTGGACATACGCTCGCACAGGCCGGAGATTCCCCGTTAGCCAGTTTAGAACTACAGAACTGACATTTCATAACAGAAGGCATTACCTTTTCCCATTCATATTTTGGAATATCGAACGGACAGGCGATCATACAATACCGGCAACCTACGCACAGTTCCGGATTGTACTGTACGGCACCCTGTTCAGTCTGATGGAATTCATGGGCAAAGCATACAGAGGAACAGGATGGTTCCAGACAGTGCATACACTGCCGTTTTACAAAACGCCATACTTCTTTGCCGTCTTTCTGTACTTTCATATGCTGTACGGTGGTCCAGGTATTGCTATCCAACTCAACATCTACACCGTGTGCGTTTTCAAATTCATTCGTTTCAGGGTTCTGGAAACTCTGGTTATTCCACAGTTTGCAGGCAACTGTACAGCTACCGCAGCCTACGCATTTAGTCAGATCCACTAAAACACTTTTCTGATCAGTCACTTGATTAGACATTATTCATACCTCCCCTTCTTAAACTTCTTTTCTGGTAATGGAACCAGAACGGTCTTCATAAGTGGTATGACACAGTTCGTGTGCCAGATGACTCAGCGGTTTTTCCAGGAAGTTATCGTAAATATCAATAATCTGCGGATTTTCATGGCATAATTTCAGGCTGGCGGTTTCTACTTCCACCTGACCTGCATGATTGCCACCATCTGCTGTACCTTTGACAGTACCAGCTGTATCATGTGCATACATTGTATCGATTCTTGCCTGACGAACCCAGTCCTGAGGAGGAACTGATGTTCTCGGCTGACCGCCGCCGGCGATACATCCACCCGGACATGCCATAACTTCCATGAAGTGGAAATCTGCTTTTCCTGCTTTAATTTCTTCACACAACTGACGGGCATTGGCCAAACCGGAAGCTACTACTACTTTTACATCGCCAACGCCTGGTACATTTACGCTGGCCCGTTTGATACCATCCAGTCCACGCACCGGTTCCAGATTATATAACAGTTCTGGCGGATTGGTTCCGGTAATCAAGTAGTAAGCAGAACGGATCGCAGCTTCCATAACACCGCCGGAGTTCCCGAAAATTAATCCTGCAGTAGAACCAATCTGGTCATACTGACCTTCCGGCAGAGTTGCGAAATCTAAATCAGGCCGTTTCTGACGAATCATGTTTGCCAGCTCACGCACGCTCAGTACATAATCCATATCTTTTACATCTGGGTCATTGTAGTACTGTCCAGTACCGCCTTCCAGACCGTGGAACTGATGACGGCTGATTTCAAATTTTTTCGCCAGACATGGCATGATAGCCACGTTTACGATATTTTTGTAAGGAATATCCAGCTGTTTGGCGTTGTAAGTTTTCAGAGTGGAACCATGCATCATCATTGGGGAACGCGCCGAAGACAGATTTGGAATCAATTCCGGATAATAGTATTCCACAAATTTTACCCAACCTGGACAGCAGGAGGTCAACTGTGGCAGTACACCGCCTTTTGTTACACGTTCTACCAGTTCAGAACCTTCCTCCATAATGGTCAGGTCGGCACTGAAGTTGGTGTCAACGACTACGTCAAATCCCAATTCACGCAGTGCTGTTACCATCTGACCTTCTGCCCATGCACCTGCACCCATACCAAACTCTTCACCGAT
This sequence comes from uncultured Peptococcaceae bacterium, assembly GCA_945949655.1. Taxonomy (GTDB): domain Bacteria; phylum Bacillota; class Peptococcia; order Peptococcales; family Peptococcaceae; genus UBA7185. The sequence continues at coordinate 7,830 of CAMFFG010000025.1, read as the reverse complement.
ACCAACACGAGTTGCTGGGGAGGTCTGCACCACAACAGTTGTTTCCGGATCCTGAATCGCGTTCCATACGTCTTCGATCACACTGCGTTCGGCAATAGCGCCAGTTGGACACCACAGAGAACACTGACCGCAGTGTACGCAGATGAAGTCATCATGTACCGGCAGTTCATAATAGCCGAATACACTCTGCACTTTTTCGCAGGCTTCGATACACTGACCGCACAGGATGCATTTTTCATCGTTACGCACCAAGGATACATTATCTGGATCCAGTGGAACACGACCTTTTACCTGTGCAGGCATCGCGCTTGCATTCCGGTACTGATTGGGCAACCAGCCTGTACCGCTTGGATCACTGACAGGAGAGCAACCCGTCATGGTTGCTGCTGCGCCAACAACCCCGGCACCTGCCATAACACTTAGAAAACGACGTCTGCTCATGCCTTTGTTTTCTAATTCTTTGTGTTTTTCCATTTTATTCACCTCAACGAAATAAAAATTAATGAAACCATTACATAAAATTTAAATGAGTCCTCTGCAATCGGCTGATCCTGCTGATAGAGCGCCACAAACTCCAGAGCAAAACAGGTCGCTGCAAATTTTACAAAATCTTAACTAACCTTCTGCAAAAAGCAGATTCCTCACACTTTAATGAATCATTAGACAGCCCAGCTATCTATATTTATTTTATACTGATTAATAGGTTTTTCGCAATATTTTTTTATTGTGAAAAGCAATACAAATATATATATCCATGCAATCCGCTTTTTTTATAATGCCAGCGCTTCCCATAAAAGTTGCCGGACATGTTCATTGCAAATACTGTAAAAAACCTGTTTTCCTTCTTTTCTGCCCTGCACAATCCGTAAATTGCGCAGTACACGCAGCTGGTGGGAAACAGCCGATTGACTGCTTCCCACCAGCACGGTCAAGTCACAGACACATAGTTCTTCCTGCAGGAGATAATACAGAATTTTTACCCGGGTATTATCCCCCAAGACCTTAAACAGTTCGGCGGTTCGCTGGCTTTTTTCTTCATCGATCTTTTTTTGCTGCATCTTTTCCAGAATATGATTGTGTACACAAAATTCATCACACTGCCATTGCTCTTCCATTCCAACTGACCTTCTTTCTCTGTTTTTCTCCTGTATTTTTGATTGTGAACAAAAATGCAAACCAATCTTAACATTTTCTTCGAAATTGGAAAAATAAAAAATGCTTATTAGCGTCTCCGCAACTGAACCGCATTTACTGATTTACGCGGCATCTGTTTTTCTTTTCTGGTCACAGCTTCGGCAGCCGGACGCCCTAACGCCACAATACCATACAATTCCAGATTTTCTGCAAGCTGAAATTCATTCCGTAGGTCCACCCTGTCAAAAGAACCGATACAGTGGGTTACATAACCCCTACTCTGCGCCTCCAGGCTTAGATAGCCCCAGGCGCAGCCACTGTCAAAAGCAGTCCAGTAGTTGAACAGTCCATTGTGCGTGTCACCCATATTACCCGCCACCAGAATCAGCACTGGTGCAGTGGCCATCCATTCCCGTTCACTGGGCATCATATATTCCAGCAGCATTTCTTTATCCTGCGGTGTTTTGGCCACAAAAAAACGCCACGGCTGCTCATTATAAGCAGACGGCGCCTGGGTAGCCGCCAGCAGAATCCCCTGCAAATCACGCTCATCTACAGGAGCATCAGCAAAATATATTGTAGAATATCTCTGTGCAATTTCTTCCATAATATTCTGTTCTAACACACGTTCCATAACGACATCCTCTCTCTTTCAGGCAAAACAATTTGCTTTTTCTTATAGCCTTATTGTAACAGGTATTTTTCGGTGGGACAAGTGTGACCCGGTTCTATTTTTTTATTTCACCTATATAGATATACTGTCAGTTTATTTTTCTTTTATTTTGGCGCATCTATATCGTATCGCGAAAAATTATTTTTATTTATTTTATAAAAAGGATTTCATACCTATCATAATTATGATATAATCAACTTATCTTCATATTCAGATTTATTTTAAGGAGGGTATTTTTATGAATCTGCAAGAAATTCAGGCAATCCCATTGGCTACTTCCACCGAGGAACTGCTGGCTCCCGATGCCAGATTTGCACAACCTGTTACATTAAACGAGGCGGAAGTGGCTGAAGCACTACAGAAAGCCGACAGCAAATCGGCCAACCTGCTGCAAAACACTTCATTACCGGAAGAAGAAGCATTAAAACAGCTTGTACTGGAACTGGTAGCACTGAACCGTGAAATTGAACTGGCTGAAGCAAAATATCGCAAAGCCGCGACGGAAGAAAGTTACGGTCTGGCTGCCCGCATCAGCAAAACCATAAAACACGGTTAAGCACCATGTTTGTGGCGAATCTGTGTAACTGATCCAGTAATCCAGATGATAATGCACAAAAATCCGTAACAGAGTGGCAGGTTACCATTCTGTTACGGATTTTTAGATTTTAATAGAATAACACATCATCATTCCATCTTTATAGCTTACAAGTCCATAAAAGAGATCGCGGCTCCATACTGTTGCAGCAGCAGAAACAGTTCTTTTGTCTGCAACCATACTGTGGCAGTATTGTCATTGGGGTGCACACCGATCTCTCCATCAGCAAAAAAAGCATCCAGCAATACCTGCACCTTATGTTCCGCATCATTTAAAACACCAAATGGCGTCACCGATCCTTTTGACAGTCCCAATAAACAATACAGCTCTGTCTCTGAGCCGAAAGATAACGGACGACTGTCCAGCTTTTGCCGCAGTTCTTTTAAATTCACCCTTTTATTCTGTTCAATCGACAGCAAATAATAGCGCTGTTTTTTATCATCCCGCAAAAACAGATTCTTCGCAACACGTTCTGCCCCCGGCAGACACAAATTATGTCCTTCCTCGGATGTATACACAGCCGCATGCGTCTCCATCCGATAATCGATCTGTTTCTGCTGTAGCAGAGCAATCACTCTGTTTTTATCATACTGCATCATATAATCTCCTCATATCAGAAAAGGAAAAATCAAATCCCAAATCAAAAAGCAGAATGATCTCCTTCTCGCTGCCACACCAGATACCCATCCTCCTGGGTAATTTTAGAGAGCATCTCATATACATCATCAATGGCTTCTTCCTTCGTCCTGTAGCAGTTTCCCATACTGATATGATACAGATCCATCCAGTCATTCTCACAGGCTTTGGTCATGAAAGTCCATTTATCATCTTCATTCTGACCAATATGCCAATATACTTCCTGCCATTTTGGGCGGAACATCCTACATCTCCTCCTTACCAGTGCGAATGGCATAGAGTAAAATGCCAGCCGCCACCGCTACATTCAGCGATTCTGCCTGCTGATACAGTGGGATTTTTACCATGATATCACCTGTCTGAATCAGTTGCGGGCCGTTGGCCTCATTGCTGACCACCAGCGCTATTTTAGGCGGAAATTGCATCTGATAATAGTACTGATCCGCCCGGATATCCGCAACAGCTACCTGAAATCCCCAGCGATGCAGATCGGCCAGCATAGTTTCCACATCATCCATCCAGTATACTGGCAGACGAAATACTGCACCCATAGTGGAACGCAGGGTTTTAACGTTGTAAAGATCCACGGTACCTTTCAGACAGATCATGGCCTGGGTGCCGCTGGCCAGCGCCGTACGCATAATAGTGCCCAAGTTGCCCGGATCCTGCACACCATCAATGATGATAATCTGCTCCATCTCTGCTACGCGGTCCCATTCCCAGCGGCTCTGCCCAGCAATAGCGGCAATTCCCTGCGGATGAACGGTATGCAGTACCTGATCCAGTAAACCTGGTTTTACCAGATAAATTGGCACTGTACCACAGTCTGGCAGTTGCTCCCGCAATTGCCGATGTGCTCCATCCAGCAAAATCACCTGGGCTGCACCATTTTCCACAGCTTCCTGCACAAAGCGTAAGCCTTCCGCCACAAACTGCCCATACTGCTGCCGATATTTTTTCTGCTGCAGTGCTTTACACCGTTTTAGCCACTGATTCTGTTCCGATTGAATCCATTCCTCTTGTCTGTTCTCTATCATAATTTTTCCTCTTTCACTTGTCCCAGCAAATATGCCCGCGTGTTACGGGAGGGATCCTCCAGCACCATCTGTAACAGGACATTCAACGTTTCTCCAATCTCTTTCCCTTTCAAGCCCAGTGCTATCAGATCTTTACCGGATACAGCTAGCTGCTTCAGCGAACAGCAGTCTCCCCGTTGCACAATCTGTTCTAGCAATGCTTCCATCTCATCAAAGACTTCCAGGGGCAGCTTAGCCATATCGTCACCGTGAGCCCACACATCGGCCCGTTTTACCGTAATCAGATTCCGTAGACCCTCATAACCTAAATCTGCCACCGCCCGGCGCAGACAGACTTCATCCACTGTCAGCCTCCGTTCATGCTGCCCAATCAGCATTTGCACCTGATGGATGGTCTTTTTATCATAGCGCAACCGTTCCAGGATTTCTCCCGCCAGTTGGGCGCCAACCCCACTGTGCCCGGCAAAACAATCACGATCATCCTGTTCCTGCCACACAAAAGGCTTGCCGATATCGTGCAGCAGCATCGTCAGGCGCAATCCTACCACTGGCGGCACCCGCGCTACAGCCTTGACGGAGTGCGTAAATACATCAAACTGATGCTGCCCGCCCAACTGGGCAAACTGCCAGGTATGACAGATCTCCGGCATAAAATAAGGGAAACAGTCCAAACGGGCCAGCATCTGTAATCCATAGGTCGCCCAGGAGCTGGTCAGGATCTTGTCAAATTCTACCTGGATCCGCTCTCTGGCAATGTTGCGCAGCAGATAACTGTATTGCCGGATCGCCTGTTCTGTTCCTGTCTCAAACTGAAAATTAAGCACACAGGCAAACCGTACCGCCCGCATGATACGCAGTCCATCCTCCTGGTAGCGGCTGGAAGCATCACCCACACAGCGGATAATGCCCTGCTCCAGATCTTCTATCCCATTAAAATAGTCGATAACCCCTTCCTCAGGATGATAGGCCAGTGCATTGATGGTAAAATCCCGACGGCTCAGATCTTCCCGCAGGCTGCTGGTAAAAAACACTTCTTTGGGATGACGATTATCCTCATATTCGCCATCAATCCGGTAGGTAGTGATCTCCACCGCCATACCGCCCAGCAGCACAGTCACAGTACCATGCTGTAAACCAGTCAGTATGACTTTATCTTTTCGAAAAATTTCCCGCACCTGTTCTGGTCTGGCCTCTGTGCAAATATCCCAGTCTTTTGGTTTTTTGCCCAGCAGACTGTCCCGCACGCATCCACCCACCAGATAAGCCTGTAACCCGTGCAGTGCAAAACGGTCCAGAATCTCCTGACACTGCCAGGGAATTTGTATTTCCATAACTTTATGCCCTCTTATCTTTCTCATACATGTCATCGGTCTGCTTTTCCCGAGCTTTACCATTATCATAACAGGAAACAGTCAAAATAACAAATATAAAATCATTTCACCGACTTTCCCCGCTAATCCTGTGAAAAGTCCTTTACTTTTTTCCAAAAATCAGGTAGACTAAGATTAATAGAAAGCGTTGATACAGCAGATTTCAGGCTGATTCCAAAATTTATTCCTATTCTAAAATTTTTATTGTAATTATATGAATTTTTTAATATAATACAATTAATTAAAAAAGTTCTTATGTATAAACACGACTTATATAAGAATCTAATTTATTTACTTATTACTGGAGGGCGTTATTATGAAACTACATCGTTATTTCTATCCAGATGGCAATTTTGAGTTGCTTTATTTGTGCGATTATTATCCTGTAGATATGTATAAACAGGAGTTCTATAACAATAACTGCAACCGTCTGTTGAATTTCCGTCAGAATATCAGCGACTCGCTGGATTATATCCGTGGCTATCTGTACAACGATCCCTACTGGCAGAAACTGACCAAGGAACTGGAAGGGGAAGATGTGCATCTGTATGCATTCCCATCCTGTACCATCGATAATTTCAAATCCGGTCTGTACCCGTTGGTAGAAGACTTGTGCCGGGCCAATGAATCCTTCTTTGATGCGGCTAAATGTCTGGTGCGTACAAAAACACTGGAAAGCGAAGAAAAAGTTGCCGGTCACATGGCTACCATCGAAAAATCCCGTTGCTGTGAAATCACCGACGAATCCATCGCAATCCTGTTTGACGATGTGACCACCAATGGCGCTTCTCTGAAAGCCGGTCATGACATTCTGAAAGCGGCTGGATACAAAACAATTATTTGTATTGCCATCGCAAAAACGTATCATCCCGATGAAGTATCCGAAGACATTGTGGATCCAATCATCCAGAAAGAAGACTAAACAGATCAAATTATTCAATGATTCAAAAAGGAGACTGGGCATACTTTCCAGTCTCCTTTTGTGTTTTCTTTTTCCGTAACAACACTGCAAAATCTTCAGATGATCGTACTATTTTCATTTTTTATTTTTCTTGTCTTTCTTTTTGAGAAAGCCATACTGTTTTTTCTTATGCGCCTCTTTCTGTTTCTTCTTGTTTTTGCTTTTATCTTTCGTCTTTGTTTTTTCTTTCTCTTTTTTCGTCTGGCTGGACTTTCGCCCGGTATCCTTCTTCTGCTGCTTCTTTCTGGTCTTCTGCGTTTTGGCTGCAAAATAATCAAACAATGCGATCTGGCTGTCAAGGATCTCCTCGTTTTCCTCCCGCACCGGCTGACGGTAGTTCCCTTCTGCATCCATAGTCCGCAGCTTGCGGTTATCGCTGAAATACAGCTCCAGCATCTCATTCAGCGTTTTCTTTACTCCCTCATCCAGTATCTCTACCGCTACTTCCACGCGATAATCCATATTCCGTGTCATCCAGTCCGCGGAGCCGATATACATCTTCTGCCGTTTCCCTACCCCAAAGGAGAATATCCGCGAGTGTTCCAGATAACGCCCCACAATACTCTTGATGGTAATATTGTCGCTGACCCCAGGTATCCCCGCCTGCAGGCAGCAGATCCCGCGCACCAGCAGCAGAATCTCCACGCCGGCCTGCGATGCTTCGATCAGCTTGTCGACCATTTCTTTATTGCTCAGTGAATTGGTCTTTACTACGATCTTCGCCTTTTCTCCCGCCTGGGCATAAGCGATCTCCTGATCGATCAGATCCATCAGCGGCTTTTTCATCCGTTTGGGCGCTACCAGCAGATGATGGGAATGACTGACAAACTGACCCAGGCCCAGATTCTTAAACACATTTACCGCTTCACGGCCGATGTCTTCATTGGCCGTGATCAGCGACAGATCGGTATATAAATTGGCTGTCTTTTCATTGTAGTTGCCGGTGCCGATCTGGGTGATATACTGGATCTTATTGTGACTGCGGTATGTCATCACCATCAGCTTGGAGTGCACTTTATAATGCTCTACACCGTAGATCACTGTGCAGCCTGCTTCCTCCAGCTTTTTGGAGCAGTCGATATTGTGCTGCTCATCAAAACGGGCCCGCAGTTCCACCAGCACCAGCACTTCCTTGCCATTTTCCGCAGCCCGCACCAGCGCATTGACGATGCGGCTATTGGAGGCCAGACGATACAGTGTGATCTTGATGGATATCACATCCGGGTCAGTGGCTGCCTGCTCTAACAGATCAATAAACGGACGCATGCTGTGATATGGATAACACAACAGCAGATCGCCCTGCTCCGCTATCTGTTTTATCATAGGGCGGCCTGCATCCAGTCCAGGCGGCGCTACCGCATAAATAGGTTCATAAAACAGACCATCCTCCGCTTCTAAACCGTCAAAGCCGCCAAAGCAGAAGG
>CAMFFG010000024.1 GCA_945949655.1 uncultured Peptococcaceae bacterium | reverse complement strand
ACATGATGATGATTGGAATGCGGCGACCGCCTTTATCAGAGAACAGCGATACTGTAACATCGCCCAGTGGTGTCCCAATGACACCGGTTGCACTGATCAGCAGTACCATGGTGTAAGCCCAGCCTAAATCAACCATAAAGGTAGCGCCATAACTTGCAATATAGAATACACCCATCGTTGCACCCCATGACAAAATGAGTACAACTATCGTCTGTTTGAAAAATGCTTTGCTGAACATAATTTTTAATGTCTGCACCGTCGAAACTGTTTTTTCCTGTACACAGTTTACAGCCAAAGCGCTCAAATCACATGGCTGACCAGTACATTCGGTGACAATCCGTTCTGCTTCCTGAATACGGCCTTTCATCACCAGCCAGCGCGGAGACTCTTTTAACCACTTCAGTCCAATTGGCACCAGAATGATCCCTGCACCGCCAACCATAAAACATAAACGCCATCCATGGGAACCCAGTCCGATCACGGCACTTGCAAAGAATGCGCCGAAGGGAATCCCCAAGGTCCCGCAGGCAATAGATAACGCCTGATATTTTCCACGAGTAGCTGATGGCAGCATTTCCGCCATATAAACCATAGCTACCGTCACCATACCAATGGTCCCAAATCCAATCAGAAAGCGCATGATCATGAAGTTCAGATAGTGCCCACTCAACCCGTTGATAATAGATGCGATGGAGAAAATACCAACTAGCCCCAATAATGTTGTCTTTCGTCCGACTCTGGTTGCTATCAGACCTGCGAAAAATCCGCCCAGGCACATACCCAGAAAACTCATGGAATTCATCTGTGCGATCTGTTCCAGCGTAAATCCCAAATCTGACATCAGTGATGGCGTAATATACCCGAATAACTGCATATCCATCTGATCAAAGAAATAACATACAGCCGCAATCCAGAGAAAATGTTTATGCGGCTTCCCCAGTTTTGTCATGCCATCAAAATAATTATTGCCCGCATTTTTTGCTTCATTTGCCATAAAAAATCACCCCTTGTTTTAACTTTCAACCCCATATTTGTATGCATCGTACCCAAATAAATTTATAATATAGTATGCAATCACATTATTTCTTCCAGGAAAAAAGTCGCTTATCCAATATCAAACCACCTTTCCGCAACTATAAAAAATTCCTGATAAAAGGGTTCTGCATTTCTTTCTTCTCTTTTGAAAACTTTATTTATAAGCCATATTTATTAATTCCATTATAAAATCAGCAAAGCTTTTTGTGAAACTACTGCTGTCTGTTCTCTGCCTGATTACACAACTAAAAGTTGTCCCTTATGAAACCCACGCAACTTACAGATAGACAGCCTCTTTTTCGTTATGTTACAATAAAATCAACAATCACCTTTCAAGGAGGGCATTTCTATGTATTTACCGCAGCAGCATAAAATCTGGCTGGCCACCGCAGAACAGCCTGTTTACCTGGAACCTGCCATGGCCAACCGCCATGGACTTATTGCCGGTGCTACCGGTACTGGAAAAGCCGTCACATTAAAAGTATTAGCCGAAGCCTTCAGCGAGATGGGCATACCAGTGTTCCTGGCGGATATCAAGGGCGATCTGACCGGTATGGGACTGCAGGGTGAAGAGACCAAACATATTCGCCGCAGTATTGACAACATGCACATAGACGATTTTACTTATGCCGCTTATCCCGCACGGTTTTTTGACGTATACGGGAAACTGGGCCACCCGGTGCGCACCACGATTTCGGAGATGGGTCCCAATTTATTGAGTCGCCTGCTGGAACTCAACGATACGCAAAGCGGTATTCTAAATATTGTGTTCCGGATTGCCGATGAAAAAGGATTATTACTCTTGGATTTAAAAGACTTGCGCAGCATGGTGCAGTATGTGGGCGACAACGCCAAAGAATATAAACTGACCTACGGCAATATTTCCAGCCAGTCCGTGGGCGCTATTCAGAGAGCATTGTTAAAGCTGGAAGATGAAGGTGGAAATATCTTTTTTGGCGAACCGGCACTGGATCTGTCCGACTGGTTCGATTGGGATGAGACGGGAAGAGGTGTACTGAATATTCTGGAATGTCAGGAACTGTTCCAGCATCCGCTCCTGTATGCCACATTCCTGCTTTGGTTGCTATCGACGCTGTACGAGATACTGCCAGAAGCCGGCGATCTGGATAAACCGAAAATCGCTTTTTTCTTCGACGAAGCCCATCTGTTATTTGCCGATGCACCAAAGTCACTGCTGGATAAAGTGGAACAGGTGGTGCGTCTGATCCGCTCTAAAGGAGTCAGCGTATGGTTTATTTCCCAGCAACCGTCCGATCTGCCAGACAGTGTGCTAAGCCAGATCGGCAATCGGATACAGCATGCACTGCGGGCCTATACCCCTAAAGATCAGAAAAATCTGCGGGCAGCAGCGCAATCCTTCCGGGAAAACCCAGCCTTTGAAACTGTGGAAGTACTGCAGACACTGGGCGTGGGTGAAGCTCTGATCTCGGTATTGGATGCCAACGGTGTGCCCACCATGGTACAGAAAGCCAGCATTATGCCTCCCCGCAGTTCCATGAAAGCAGCGCCGCCGGAAGCTGTACAGGCTGCCATACAAAACAGTCCGCTGCAGCCTAAATACGGACGGATGATTGACCGTCAATCGGCTTACGAAATGCTGGAAGATCTGCGGCAAGCCCAGGAAGCAGACGCCCGGCAACAGGCTTTGGAAAAGGAACAAGCCGCCAGACAGAACGCACAGCGACAAAACGCAGCCAAACATACGACGGGCCGTTCTCAGCAGACTACGCTGGAAAAAAGCATTCAGAAAAGTATTAACACCGCCGCCAATACGGTTGGCCGTGAAATAGGCAAACAGATCGTCCGTGGCCTGCTGGGAACCTTTAAGCGGTAAAAATAAACGATACTGTGGGCATCAGAATACAAAAAGGATACTCTGCATCGCAAAGTATCCTTTTTGTTATTCATTTTATTTTTCCCGCATTAACGCTTTATTCTATCCGCAAAAAATTTTCTGCAATACAGCGGTTAACGTCCTACAAACTCTGTTCGATTTTTGCTCGATCCCTGCATTTATCCACTTTTTCAGCACTTATCCACAAGATTATCCACAGTTATTCACTGATGTCTTTTATTTAACAACAGCATTTCCACAAGTTGCTTTCCTGTTATACACAGAAATTATCCACTTTATTCACAAATTATCCACAGTTTTATCCTTGCTGTTCGCTAGGAAATTCTGTGTGTTCCAGATACACACTGCGACCATAACCATTCCATTGCACCTTACAGCCAAAGCTCTCAAATATCACACGGGCCGGTACATAGGTACGCCCACCCACGATCTGCGGTGTACAGTCCAGGATCTCAATGTTTCCGCCGATCATCACTTCTGGCGAGCCTATGGTCAACTGTATCTTCTGCTCCTGATTCTGCATGGTAATAGATTGCGTTGTTCCATCGTAGTCCACTGTCACGCCGATTGCTTCCAGTACCTTTCGCAAAGGCAGCAGTGTGCGGCCATTTTCATCAACAAAGGGCTGTCCCAGATTATCAGCATCTGAAAAGGTCAGAGGATGCTGATCCAAATACACCCAGACCTGTTTTTCAAATTTTTCTTTTCCCTGCCGCTGATATTCCTTTACCAGTTCACTGGCCATTGTCACTGCACTAAGCTCGCCCTCTGCATCCTCATTGATATCAAAAAACATGATGCCGCCTGTCTTCTGCAGCGCATATACTGTTTTATCATGCAGCAGTGGCAGGCCATTATAGCTGGAATCCAGCTTTGACACCGGCCCGGCAGCCACATAATTGCAATAGGCATATTCGGCATCCACTTCTACCAGATGGCGATACTGTACCCAGCTGGGCCGGGCATACAGCGGCATACCCAGTACAATCTTATTGGCAGGCAGCTGATTGCGCCAATACTCCACTGATGTGCGGGCAAACCACAATGGGCTGTGCTCCGTGGCGTGCAGATCATAAGCCATAATCTCCAGCGCTGCCAGTGCTGCTGGCGTGATCATTTTAGAAACGGCAGAGCTTTCTTCCGCTGAAGTAGCACCAGCCACAGCTGCCGACAATTCTTTACCTCGGCTGTGCATCGCTTCTGCCAACTCCAGTACTAACATTTCGTAGCTATCAGCAGTGTTTTCTTTGGGATATTCCCAGTCCAGCTCGATCCCATCCAGATCATAAGTTATCACAATGTCGGTCATTGCCTGCACAAAACGGGCACGGCTCTCTTCGTCTGCTGCCATAACAGCAAAGACAGGTTCCAGCGGCTTATTCTGATGAGACCACCCGCCCACTGCAGCAAAAACCTTTACATCAGCAGCATGAGCCTTCTCCACCATTTGCTGTAAAAGTTCCGGTTTGGGCACAGGCAGTACAGAACCATCTGTCTGCAGTTTCAGAAAACCATACATAATGTGCGTGTACTGTGTCATATCCAACCGTTCCAGCGATTCATCAAAAGAGGTGGCACTATAATAACCTACCACCCGATAATCCTCTTCAGCGGCCATAGCTGGCGTATTGGCCAGACTAAACACCGTCATTGCCACAACAGCTAGTAGCACATACCATTTTCGATGCATTCTTTTTATAATCTGCAAAAAAATCCCCCCTGTATTTCACCAATTATACTACAAGCATAAAAGATAAGCAACAGGGGGACTTTATTCCATCAGATATCTCTTGTTACTGTGCATCATTCAAAATCTGCATGAATTCATCGCCAGTAATGGTTTCTTTTTCATAGAGATGATACGCCAGCTGATCCAGTTTCGCCCGATTCTCCATCAGGATCTGTGCCGCTTTTTCATGCTGCCGTTTTACCAGCGCCACCACTTCCCGGTCAATCAGTGTCTGCGTTTCCGCCGAGCAGGCCAGTGAAGCGTCGCCGCCCAGATACTGATTGCTCACTGTTTCCATGGCCACCATATCAAAATCCTTACTCATCCCATAGCGGGTGATCATGGCTCGAGCCAGTTTCGTGGCCTGTTCAATATCGTTGGAGGCTCCGGTAGTGATCGAACCAAAGGCAACTTCCTCAGCAGCTCTCCCGCCAGTGAAGGTCGTGATTTTATTCTCGATCTCCTCTTTGCTCATCAGATAATGATTGCCTTCCTCAACCTGCATGGTATAACCCAGGGCACCAGAGGTACGCGGCACAATGGTAATTTTCTGTACTGGCGCCGAATTGCTCTGCCGGGCGGCCACCAGGGCATGTCCAATCTCATGATAGGCCACAATCAGTTTTTCCTTGTCTGTAAGAATCGCATTTTTCTTCTGATATCCGGCAATAACAACTTCAATGCTTTCTTCCAGATCAGCCTGAGAAGCAGCATGGCGGCCATCCCGCACCGCACGCAGCGCTGCCTCATTGACAATATTGGCCAGCTCAGCTCCTGACGCACCGGATGCCATGCGGGCGATCCGGTTATAATCAATCATTCCAGTGGTTTTGATTTTTCTGGCATGTACTTTTAAAATCTCTTCCCTGCCTTTTAAGTCAGGAAGTTCCACCGGTACCCGGCGGTCAAAGCGGCCAGGTCGCAGCAAGGCCGGATCCAATGATTCAGGCCGGTTGGTAGCTGCCAGAATAATCACACCGGTGTTATCCTCAAAACCATCCATCTCAGTCAGTAACTGATTCAGCGTCTGTTCCCGCTCATCGTTGCCGCCAAACTGCCCGTCTCTTTTTTTGCCGATGGCATCGATTTCATCGATAAACACGATACAAGGCGCCTTTTCCTTGGCCTGTTTAAACAGATCCCGCACTTTAGAAGCACCCATACCTACAAACATTTCCACAAATTCAGAGCCGGAGATGGAGAAGAACGGCACGCTGGCTTCCCCGGCCACAGCTTTGGCCAGCATTGTCTTCCCGGTACCCGGAGGACCTACCAATAAAATGCCCTTCGGCATAGAAGCGCCAATCTCCCGGTATTTATCCGGCGTGTGCAGATATTCCACAATTTCTGCCAGGTTTTCTTTGGCTTCATCCTCGCCGGCCACATCGGAAAACTTGATGCCTTCCGTAGATTGCACATAGATCTTGGCGTTGCTCTTGCCCATGCCGAACATCATGGAGTTGGGACCACCAGCCTTGTTCATCATTCGTTTCATCATATACTGTCCCAGCCAGATGAAGAGCATCAGCAGCGCTACATTCATCAGAATGCTGGCAAACGGTGACATTTCCTGCACAATCTCACCGGAAAATTCAGCGCCATTTTCATACAAACGAGGAATCAGATCCGGGTCGTTCATCAGGCCTGTTTTGTATATCTGACTTTCATCCTTATTGGTAAAAATAATCTGGTTACTCTCCACATCTACTTTACCGATCTGCTTCTGGTAGGTCATATCCATAAAAGTGCTGTAATCCACCTCTTTGACCTGATTGACCACCATAGCCGGCATGACAAAAAAGTTGAACAGCATCAATGCCAGCAGTACCAGTGTGTAATAATACACCATCGGTTTTTTTGGTGTTTTGACTTCATTCATATTTTTTCCTCCTTTCTTCCCTAGCACAAGCGTCTTGTTCCATCACATATTTAAAAAGGCATGATATCCTTTTGCCGCTTCATATAAATCGGCCTTACTGATCACTTCCCACGGCGCATGCATGTTCAGTACCGGCACACCACAATCAATCACTTCCATACCGTATAGTGCCGCAATATAAGAGATCGTGCCGCCTCCGCCATAATCCACTTTGCCCAGTTCTGCCGTCTGCCAGGTGACAGCGGCATCATCCAGCACCTTGCGCAACACGCCAATATATTCAGCATTGGCATCATTGGCGCCCGATTTTCCTAGGGAGCCGGTGAATTTTTTCATCACCATACCACCACCTACATAAGCCACATTGCGTTTATCAAAAGCGTGGGCGTAGGATGGATCAAAAGCGGAACTCACATCGGTAGACAACATACGGCTTCGGGACAGACAGCGGCGTAGCTTCAGATCACTGTAATTGCCAGTCAGCTCCAGCAATTCGGCCACTGTATTTTCAAAGAAACGGGACTTCATCCCGGTGGCACCTACACTGCCGATTTCTTCTTTATCTACCAGCAGACAGCAGACTGTTTTCTGCTGCTGCTCCGTATGCAGGAATGCCGATAATCCTGCAAAAGCACACACCCGGTCATCATGGCCATAGGCCATGACCATACTGCGATCCAGCCCGCAGTCTCTGGCTTTGCCCGCCGGCACCACTTCCAGTTCCGCTGAGATAAAATCATCTTCCGCCAGGCCATATTGATGTTCCAGCAAATGCAGAATCTGTGCCTTTACCGCATCCTTTTCTTCACCTTCCAGCGGCCGGTTCCCCACCAGCACATCCAGCGCTTCCCCTTCCACCACCTTACTGCCAGCTTTCTCCAGCTGTTCGCCAGCCAGATGCACCAGAAGGTCTGTCACGCCGATGACTGGATCATCTTCCTTTTCCCCGATATTCAGCTCCACCCGGGTGCCATCTTTTTTTATCACCACGCCATGGATCGCCAAGGGCAGTGTTACCCACTGATATTTTTTGATCCCGCCATAATAATGGGTATCCAGATAAGCCAGGCCGCTGTCCTCATACAGCGGATGCTGTTTTAAATCCAGCCGCGGCGAATCAATATGCGCCGCCACGATCTGCATCCCCTGCTCCAGCGGCTCTTTTCCCAGCTGAAACAGCGCCACTGTTTTATCCATAGATACCGCATACACTTTGTTCTGCATAGGCGCACGGCCACCCAGCACATCCTGCAGATCCACATAACCAGCAGCTTCTGCCTGCCGCACTGTCTCACGGGCACATTCCCGCTCGGTTTTGCCAGAATTCAGAAATTGTTTATACTGATCAGCCAGCTGTTGCAGCTGTTGCATTTGTTCGGTATCATAATTGTTCCATGCACATTTTTCCATGTTTCTGCCTCCATTTTCGCATTGATTCATTATCTCTATTCTTTTTTTCTACAATAAAAAAATTTTCACCTGCCTTTCGGTGAAAAAAATACAATAAGTATAAAAAGAGGACCTTCATGTTTTTGAAAGTCCTCCTTCTATTACATCGCCATAATTTATTTTCTTGCAATGACTGCTTTTGCTTTTTCCACAATATGCGCTGCGGTCAGTCCGTATTTTTCCAGCAGCTGATCAGGCAGACCGGATTCCCCAAAGCTGTCATTCACACCTACACGAGCCATAGGCACGGGAGTATTTTCAACCAGCACTTCTGCCACTGCGCTGCCTAAGCCACCGTAAATATTGTGCTCTTCGCAGGTCACTACAGCGCCGGTCTTCTGCGCCATTTCTGTGATCAGTGCATGATCCAGCGGCTTGATGGTGCTGATATTCACCACAGCAGCAGAGATACCGTCAGCTGCTAACAGTTCTGCCGCTTCCATAGCTTTGCTCACCATAATGCCAGTGCCAATCAGAGTGACATCGCTGCCTTCTTTCAGCACAACACCTTTGCCAATCTCAAACTTATAATCGTCATCAAACAAAACAGGTACTTTCGGACGACCCAGACGAATATATACCGGACCGTTATATTCAGCTGCCGCCATAACAGCCTGTTTGGTTTCCACACCATCAGCAGGCACCAGCACAGTCATATTAGGCACTGCCCGCATCAGTGCAATGTCTTCCAGCATCTGATGAGAACCGCCGTCTTCCCCTACGGTCAGACCAGCATGGGTGGCTGCAATTTTTACATTCAGTCTAGGATAAGCGATAGAGTTGCGGATCTGGTCATAGGCGCGACCCACAGCAAACACCGCGAAGCTGCTGGCAAACGGAATCTTGCCTGCAGCGGCAAAACCGGCGGCGGTACCTAATAAATTCTGCTCTGCAATCCCGATATTAAAAAACCGTTCTGGAAATACTTTTTTAAAGTCGTTCGTTTTGGTAGATTTGGACAGGTCGGCGTCCAGTACGACAACCTTGTCATTGATTGCGCCCAGCTCGGCCAGAGCCTGACCGTAGGCGTCGCGTGTTGCAATATTGGCCATTGTTCTGTTCCTCCTCTAGTTCAGTTCGGTCAGCGCAGCTGCCACCTGTTCTTCGTTTGGCGCACTGCCGTGCCAGCCGGCCTGATTTTCCATATAAGATACGCCTTTGCCTTTTACCGTTTTGGCTACGATCATAGTCGGTCTGCCTTTTTCAGCTTTCGCCGCAGCAACAGCAGCAGCAATCTGCCCAAAATCATGACCGTCGATGGTCAGCACATGCCAGCCAAAAGCTGCAAATTTGGCATCGATGGGGTTAGGAGACAGCACATCATCAATGTTTCCATCAATCTGCAGACCATTATTATCCACAAAAGCAATCAGATTGTCTAATTTATAATGCGCCGCCGACATCGCAGCCTCCCATACCTGTCCTTCCTGCAGCTCGCCATCACCCAGCAGTGTATATACATAGTTTTCTTTCTGATCCAGCTTGCAGGCCAGCGCCATACCGGTAGCTGCCGAGAAACCGGTGCCCAGCGAACCAGTGGACATATCCACACCAGGAACTTTATTCATATCCGGATGGCCCTGCAGATGGGAGCCAATCTTCCGCAGAGTCGACAATTCTTCCACAGGGAAATAACCTCTGCGGGCCAGTGCTGCATACAGCACCGGTGCAGCATGCCCTTTAGACAGTACAAACCGGTCCCGATCCTCCCATTTCGGATTTTTCGGATCAATCTTCATTTCTTCAAAATACAGATAGGTCAAGATCTCAGCAGCCGACAGGGAACCGCCCGGATGGCCCGACTTAGCCTGTCCGATCATGGTCACAATGTCTTTTCTGATTTCTTTCGCCTGTTTTCTCAGCATCTGCTCATTCACTGGCATATCCTCC